>JABGZB010000443.1 GCA_018674955.1 Verrucomicrobiota bacterium
CCGGGCTGGGCCACTTCCTGCTCGCGGTTGTGGGATTGCAAACCGCGAACACGTGTTTCACGGCCTGGGGGATGAGTGAGGACGGTTTGCCCCTTTTGTAGTGTGCCGCCAGTGAGTGTGCCGGTGACCACCGTACCTATGCCTTGCACCGTGAAGATGCGATCCACTGCGAGACGGGGTTGATTGTGATTTTCATGAGGCGGTATTTGATCAACTATAGTGGTCAGGGCTGTCTTCAAATCATCCAATCCCGCTCCGGTCTTCGTGGAGACAGGGATTATGTCGGCCCCGACAAATGGACTGTTGCGAAGTTGATCGCTTATTTCTTTCACCCGCACGGCGGTATCCTGAACAAGGTCAGCCTTGGTAAGAGCCACCACGCCGCGCGTCACACCCAAGTAGCTAAGGATTTGCAAATGCTCCTCCGTCTGGGGCATCCAGCCGTCATCGGCAGCCACTACGAGCAGGGCAAGATCCACCGCACCCACACCTGCCACCATGTTTTTTACAAAATCCTGGTGCCCCGGCACATCCACGATCCCAAGTTTGCCGCCAGGTAATTCCAGATGGGCGAAACCAAGATCAATGGTCATGCCGCGCGCTTTTTCCTCCGGCAACCGATCCGGATCGATACCGGAAAGCGCCTTAACCAGAGAACTCTTGCCGTGATCTATGTGGCCGGCGGTGGCGAGAATGGCGTGCCGTTGCATTATTTTTTGTACACCAATAAACGTTTGGATTCAGCAGCGGCCGCTGCGAGGGATGTGACAGTGATAGCGATATATTTTCATTTTGAGATTAAGGATTGCCTGATGGCCTTCATGAGCGGTTTTTCCTGATCAGGAAGAATGGTTCGCAAATCGAGACGGAAACGACGGCCACTGATGGCACCAATCACTGGAGGCGCGGCCCGACGCAACCGTGCGGCAAAATCGACAAGTCGGATATCATTCGGGACAATATCCAGCGTCACGGTGGGAAGCGGCACTTCAGGCAAGGCTCCCCCGCCAACCTGGGAGTGGCCCGGGGTCACATCGATTTCAGCCGGCACCCCCTTGAGTGCCTTGGCCAACTTGCGAGTGCGTCGTTGGATGGAGGCAAGGTCAGCCGTCAGCATCCGTTGCAGAGGCAGTTCGCCGCCCTGATCGTGAAGATAATGCTCGGCTGTCGATTGCAGCACACTCAACACCAGTTTGTCGCAACGAAGCGCTCGAAAAAAGGGGTGCTTCTTCAATGCCTGCACATGGCGTGCCCTGCCGGCAATGATTCCCGACTGGGGGCCGCCCATCAACTTGTCACCACTGAAGCATACGATATCCGCGCCATCCTTCAGAACTTCCCTCGGCATCGGTTCATGATGCCCTTCGGCCCAGTCCCCTGTTGGAAGCAGCACACCGCTGCCAAGGTCTTCTATGAACGGTACACGTTTTTTTCGGGCAAGCACTGCCAGTTCACGACGTTCGGGTGCGGCCACAAACCCTTTCATGAAAAAATTGCTCCGGTGCACCTTCAGAATCAGGCCGGTCTGCGGACCGATGGCACCGGCATAGTCATCCATGGAGGTGTGGTTGGTGGCGCCAATCTCGCGCAGTTTTGCCCCGCTCGATTCGAGAATGTCCGGAAGGCGAAAACCGCCGCCGATTTGCACCAGTTCGCCCCGCGAAACAATGACCTCTTTTTTGTCCGCGGTGAAATGGCGCAGGTTGAGCACCAGTGCGGCAGCACAATTGTTGACAACCATTGCAGCCTCAGCCCCACATAACTCGGCAAGGCACCGCTCCAAGTAGGCGGCGCGCGCCCCCCGGCGGCCGGTCACCAGGTCCATTTCAAGGTTTACAAACCCTGTGGTGGCCAAGGGATTCATGGGCGAACGGCCCAGGTTGGTATGCACGACCACTCCGGTGCCGTTGATCACCGGCTGCAGTCGGGATAATGCCAGGTCGTCGAGACGCTGCCGGATGGTTGCAGTGATTTTGTCGGGGCTAGGAATGGACCCAGCCTTGCGCAGCGACCGCAGCTCGGCACGGATGGCAGCAACGACAAGGGGGCGGGGCAACGGACAATCCGTCACGGCTTCAAGCAGCGTGTCGACACCGGGGATGGCCCGCAGGTTGTTACTCGGCCTGGCCATTAGTTCACGGTGATGAGCGGGCCGGTGGCCTCAGTGATTTGACCGAAGGATTGAAGATTAAGTTCGGCGCTCACTTCCTCGAAAGCGGTGAGGCCATCGGGAGCCACGGCGACGAGCAAACCACCGCTGGTTTGAGGATCACAAAGCAGAGCTTTTTGGGGCCTGGTAAGGGGACCAATTTTTGGGCCGTAACTGTCGAAGTTACGATCGGTGCCTCCGGAAGTGCAACCCTCATCAATATACCGGTCGATATTCTCCAGGCGCGGCACGCGCGCGCTGTCCAGGGTAGCACTGACGCCGCTGCCCTCGCACATCTCGGTGAGGTGCCCCAACAGGCCGAAGCCGGACACATCAGTCATCGCCTTCACCCCGGACTGACTACCCAATAATGCGCCCAGGCTGTTGAGCTTAATCATTTGTTTAACGGCTCGCTCGAAATCGGCTTGATCGGCAAGGCCGCGCTTTTGCGCAGTAGCAACCAGACCGACACCGAGGGGCTTTGTCAGGAACAGTTCGCATCCAGGCACGGCGCGATCGTTGCGCTTTAGATTCTCCACCGCAACCTGGCCGGTGACAGCGAGTCCAAAGATTGGCTCTGGCGAGTCGATGCTGTGGCCACCCGCAAGGGGAATACCCGCGCAGGCACAGGCTGCACGGCCGCCTTCTAGCACGCGACCGGCAACCTCAGGCGGCAGTTTGTCCAGGGGCCAACCGAGCACCGCGATGGCCATCAGCGGCTTTCCGCCCATGGCATAGACGTCGCTGATTGCGTTGACGGAGGCGATCTGGCCGAAGTCGAACGGGTCATCGACAATGGGCATGAAAAAATCGGTCGTGCTGACGATGGCTTGCCCGTTGCCGAGGTCGAACACGGCGGCATCATCCCTGGAGTCGTTGCCCACCAGCAGGCGGTCGCTGTGCGCGACCGTACCGGCGAAGGACAGGATTTCCTCAAGTATACTGGGCGCTATCTTACATCCACACCCAGCGCTGCGGCAGTATTGCGTGAGCCGAACCGGATCATCCATGGAACGAAAGGAAATTGGCGGAGAGGGTAGGAATCGAACCTACCTCGGCCCGTTCACGAACCGACAACGGTTTTGAAGACCGCGAGGAGCACCAGCCACCTTTCACTCTCCTTATGTTAGTTTTGTTTAATAATATCAACGTAAAACCCTGTGCTAAAAAACTTGTTCAAAATCCATAAAGATAATTTTTATGCTTTTGTGGACGTTTTATGGACGATTTCGGGGTGAATTGTCCTTTGAAGAAAAGGTGTTTATTCACGCCGAACTGACGCCCATGGCTAAACCTAAAAAACCAATTATCACTCCCACGAAAGTCGGGCTGGTTAAGGTTCAAATCAAAACCGCCGTTGACAGTCACACCGGAAAGACGCACACAAGGTACAGAACTTACTGCACTAAAGCAATCGTGCCCAAAGATCAGCAGCGGCGAGAATGGCCGAGCATGGATGGAAGCATCAAGAGGTTTCCCTCCAATCATCGGCAAACCAGCAGACCGAACCTACTGTTTGTCAGTGTAGAGTGTAAGGCGAGAACGAGTGGCGGCGGCGGCGGTGGGTTTATTGGATTGTTCCCAGATTTGAAGTGCCCGTTGGGCAGCGGCGGCGGCGGCCTCAAAATTCTTGTTCGCAGCGTGGGCGATGGAGAGGGTGTCAAGGAATTCGGCGTTTTTATTTTGAGTGATCATGCAAAGGCGCCCAGCCAATGCAAGAGCTTCGACCGGGCTTCGGAGCGCTGCATTCGACGTGGTGGTCAGGAGCAGGGAAAGTTGATTGGCAGCATCAAGTTGTTTGGTGTCGTTACGGAGGGCATCCTGATAGTTGGCAATGGCTTCGGAGATCATCCCCTTGTCGCGAAGGGAGTTGGCGTATCGGTAATGGGCCTTTCCCAGGGAACGCTTGAGTTGAACGTCGGCAGCGTTAATCTTGAGGGCGTCATTCAGGCGAGTGAGTGCCTCTTCATAGCGGGCCAAGTTGAGCAGGATGGACCCGAGCTCGAAGTGAATTCGAAAATCCTGCGGATTCATTAATCGTGCTTTCTCAAACGCCTCAAGTGCAGCTTCAGTTTGCTTGCGTTCCTGCAGAATGATTCCGATGACAAAATGGATATCGGCCAGTTCCTTCGGACTGGTTCCGGGAACTGTTTCCGCGACTACGACATGTCGCTGGAGATAGTTCAGACCCTCGGCAATCTCGTTGTGATCGACAAACTGGCTGTTGACTCGAAGTGGGTCGACATCTGGAGGAGGCCCAACCCATTGCCCTGAAAACGGCACAGAATGATCACGCCAGAGTTTCGAGTCGGCATCAAGCAGATCGGTGTCGGCAAGGAGTTGATCGACACTGACAGGGCCCTTGTAGACAACAGCCACGCGTCCATATCGATCAATAAGGAAACTGCCAGGGACCGGCATGGGCAGCCATCGGTCGAGAAG
>JABGZB010000444.1 GCA_018674955.1 Verrucomicrobiota bacterium
CCACCGCAAAAGCGGTCACCACCAGCGCGAGGAACAAAACGCCCAGGTACTGGAACAACTGCGGAT
Organism: Verrucomicrobiota bacterium; assembly: GCA_018674955.1. Classification (GTDB taxonomy): domain Bacteria; phylum Verrucomicrobiota; class Verrucomicrobiia; order Limisphaerales; family UBA1096; genus UBA1096. The sequence goes on from JABGZB010000444.1 coordinate 67, forward strand.
CGGCGCCGACTTCGGCCAAAATCATGCGCGAAACTTAAGGACGCACCCCCGCCGGCGCAAGGTCAAACCCCGCTTGGCCAAGCGCTTGGCTGGCGCTAGAGTGCGGCGACCGATTGATCCATGACCGCGCTCCTTTCGTTTCTCCCGATCCTTGCCGTAGGCGTTCTGCTGGTGGGCTTTCGCTTGCCGGCCAGCCGCGCGATGCCGGTTTCGTATCTCGTCGCCGCCGGGCTGGCTCTGTTTGTCTGGCAGGTGCCGGGCGTGCAGGTGGCTGCGGCGTCGATCAAGGGGCTTTCACTGACGCTTCGGCTGCTGTTCATCATTTTTGGGGCGATCCTGTTGCTGAACACGCTCAAGCACAGCGGCGCGCTGGCAGTCATCCGCAACGGCTTTACCAACATCTCCGCCGACCGGCGCGTGCAGGTCATCATCATCGCCTGGCTGTTTGGGGCGTTTATCGAGGGGGCGGCTGGGTTTGGGACGCCGGCGGCGGTGACGGTGCCGCTGATGGTCGGGCTCGGTTTCCCGGCAATGGCGGCCGTGGTGGCTGGGATGATTATCCAAAGCACGCCGGTGTCGTTCGGCGCGGTGGGCACGCCGATCCTCGTGGGAGTCAACAAGGGCTTGGCCGGCGACGAGTCGGTGAAAACGGTGGTCGCTGACATGGGCTTCGGGCAGTGGGACGGCTTCCTTGCCTTCGTCGGATTCAAGGTTGCGCTACTGCACGCCATCGTCGGGATGCTGATCCCGCTGTTGCTGGTGGTGTTCATGACGCGGTTCTTCGGCAAAAACAAATCGGCTCGCGAAGGGTTGGCGGTGTGGCCGTTCGCGTTGTTCGCCTCGTTTGCGCTGACGGTGCCGTACGTGCTGGTGGCCTGGTTTCTCGGGCCGGAGTTTCCGTCGTTACTCGGTGCGTTGATCGGCCTGGCCATTGTCGTGCCGGTGGCCAAGCGCGGCTGGCTCATGCCCAAGGGCGAGCCGTGGGACTTCCCGCCGCGCACCGAGTGGGAGGCGGGTTGGACGGGTGGGATGGAGATCGATCTGAAGTCAGGCCAAGCAGGTGAACCTCCCAAGGTCGGCGTGTTTACTGCCTGGCTGCCGTATCTTCTTTTGGCGGGGTTGCTGGTGCTGACACGGATTGAGGCGTTGCCGCTCAAAGCGTGGCTTCGTTCCATCCAACTCAAGTGGAACGTCTTTGGTACCGACATCTTTGTGGATGAGACCCCGCTTTATGTGCCCGGGACAGTATTTATCGTCGTGTCGTTGATCGCCGTCGCGCTGCACCGAATGAACGGCCCGAGCGTGGGCGCGGCGTGGGGCGAGTCGCTCAAGACGACGGCCAAGGCGTCGATCGCTCTGGTGTTCACCGTGCCGATGGTGCAGGTGTTTTTGAACACCGACGGTGGCTTGGCCGGCCACGAAAAAATGCCGATCGCCCTCGCCAACGGCGTGGCGGCACTGGCGGGCGGGGCGTATCCGCTGCTGGCACCGGCGCTTGGCGGCTTCGGCGCGTTCGTGGCTGGCAGCAACACGATCAGCAACATGATGTTCTCGCTGTTCCAGTTTGAGGTTGCAGTGAAGATCGGCATCGACGCGACGTGGATGGTGGCGTTGCAGGCGGTCGGCGGCGCGGCGGGAAACGTCATCTGCGTGCACAATGTTGTCGCCGCCTCCGCAGTGGTCGGCCTGACCGGCAGGGAAGGGGAGGTCATCCGCAAGACGCTGCTGGTGTTCGTTTACTACGCCCTCGCCGCCGGGGTGATTGGCTTCGTGTTCCTCAAGCTTGGGTTGCTCCCTCCGGGCGGTTAAACGGTTCTCGGTTGATTCGCTTTGGCTAATCGGTGGGCTTGCTTTTGTGGAGAGGTGCGGGCAGGTTTTTCCGCGAGACTGATTGTTTGATTCACTTAGGCGATTGCCGAGGTTTTCATGATTTTTACACGGAAAGTTTTTTGGGTTTTCCCGGTGCTGGCCGGGGGCTTGGCGCTTGGCCAGGTGCGGGCGGACGCGCCGGAGGAGCTTCGGTTTGGAGTGCATGTGCGCCCGATTTTGTCGCATAACTGCATGCAGTGCCACGGGCCGGACGAGAATCATCGCAAGGCCAAGCTGCGACTCGACGTCGAGAGCGGCCTCTTCGGCGGCTCCGGCGACGAGCGAATCGTTGTGCCCGGCAAACCGGCCGAGAGTTTGTTGTACCAAAGAATCACCGCTCACGATTCGGATGACCGCATGCCGCCGGAGGAGTCCAAGAAAAAATTGTCGGCGGACGAGATTGTCACGATCAAGCGCTGGATCGAGCAGGGCGCGGAGTGGGAGGGGCATTGGGCTTTTGTCGCTCCCAAGCGTCCGGGCTTGCCCAAGGTGCAGCGCCGCGCCTGGCCAAAGAATCCGATCGATTTTTTCACACTCGCCCGGATGGAGCCCAACGGGTTAGAGCCTTCGCCGGAAGCAGATCGCCGGACACTCATCCGGCGGGTGTGCCTTGACCTGACCGGGTTGCCGCCGTCGCCGGGGGCGGTCGAGAGGTTTGTCAACGACACCGACCCGGGCGCCTACGAGAAGCTCGTCGACTCGCTGCTGGCGAGCGAGCGTTACGGCGAACGGATGACGCTGGCGTGGATGGACGCCGCGCGGTACGGCGACTCGAGCGTGTTTCACGATGACGGCGTGCGCTACATGTGGCCGTGGCGCGACTGGGTGATCCGGGCGTACAACGACAACAAGCGGTTCGACGAGTTCACGATTGAGCAGTTGGCCGGCGACCAGTTCGAGAAGGCATCGCTTGACCACAAGGTGGCTTCCGGCTTCAACCGCAACCACGGCACGACCGACGAGGGTGGCTTGATCGAAGAGGAGTACCGTGTCGAGTACAACGTCGATCGCGTCAAGACAACCTCGAATGTCTGGCTTGGCTTGACGATGGAATGTGCCCAGTGCCACGACCACAAGTATGATCCGATTTCGCAGAAGGAGTACTATCAGTTTTACGCCTACTTCAACATCAACTCCGACGCCGGCAATCAAACGCGAAACGGCAACTCGGCCCCGATGGTCAAGGTCCCTAGCATGGCCGAGAGTGCGGAGTTGCAGCAACGGCGCGACAAGGTGGCTGCCGCGAAAAGCGAGCGCGCCAAAGCCAAGCCGACTGCGCTGGAGATGGACGAGTGGATTGCGGACAATCGTACCACCGAGTTGCCGCATCCGCCCGAGTTTGGCGGCTGGCAGTTTCTCGGCAGCTTCACAGGCAAGGACAAAAACCAGGCGTTCAACAAGAATTGGGGACCGGAAAAGAAGGTGGAACTGACCAAGGGCCACGGCGGCAAAAAATGGGAGGCCCGCACCTACGAGGACGGCAAGGTGCACACTGTCGCCATTCCCGATCGCAGTGCGGCCTATTTTTACCGGACGGTGAAGTCGGCCGTGCAGCAGGAGGTAACGGTGTCACTTGGCAGTGACGACGCGATCAAGGTGTTCCTAAACGGCGCTCAGGTGCTCGCCAAGAATGTGGACCGCGGCCCGGCGGCGGATCAGGAAAAGGCCAACCTGAAATTGGCCAAGGGCGAAAACCATTTGCTGCTCAAGATTGTCAACAACAGCGGTCCTGCGGGATTTTATTTTAAGCTGGGCGGCTCCGGTCTGCCGGCGAATATCCTCGCCCACCTTCGTGCGGATGTGCTGAAGGCCGGGGATATTAAGGAATTGTGTGATTTTTACAAAAAATCCGTCTGGCCGCTTGGTCGTGAACTGGATACCAGTATACAATCCGCTGAGAAGGCGGTGACCGACTACGACAAGTCGATCGTCACGGTTATGACGATGGGCGACTTGGCCAAGCCGCGCAAAACCTATGTGCTGGCTCGCGGTCATTACGCGTCGCCGAAAAAGGACGAGGAGATTTCACCCGGCATCCCGACCGTGCTGCCGCCGTTGCCTGAGGGAGCACCGGCCAAGCGGCTTGGCCTGGCCAAGTGGATCGCTGATGATGACCATCCGCTGACGGCCCGCGTGGCGGTGAACCGTTACTGGTCGATGATCTTTGGCGCGGGGCTGGTGACGACGGTGTCGGACTTTGGAACACGTGGCGCGCTGCCAAGTCACCCGGGGTTGCTCGATTGGCTGGCGCGCGACTTCGCCGACAGCGGCTGGAACGTGAAACGCATGTTCAAGCAGATGGTCCTGTCGGCGACATACCGGCAGCAGTCCGCTGCCACGTCGGAACAGCTCCACCGCGACCCCGAGAATGTGTTTCTCTCGCATGCTCCGAGGTTGCGGTTGCAGGGTGAGTTCATCCGCGACAACGCGCTTGCCGTGAGTGGCGTACTCAACGGCAAGATCGGAGGGCCGAGTGTCAAACCTTACCAACCGCTACGGATTTGGAACGAGGTCGCGCTAAATGGCGGCCTGTTTTACAAGCCGGACAACGGCGCGAAACTTTACCGCCGCTCGATGTATACCTACTGGAAGCGCTCCGCACCGATGCCCAACATGATGGCGTTCGATGCGCCGACGCGCGAAAAATGTGTCATCCAGCGGCCGCGCACCAACACACCTATGCAGGCATTAGTGACGATGAACGACGTGCAGTTCGTCGAGGCGGCGCGGGTGTTCGCGCAGCGGGTGCTTCAGAAGGGCGGCGCGGACTTTGACTCGCAGCTCGACTATGCGTTTATGCTTACTACGGCGCGCCCGGCGGACGAGTTGCGCAAACGCGTGTTCCGCAACTTGTACGACAGTCAGCTTAAGGAATTCAGTGCCGATGCCACGCGCGCCGGAGAATTGCTTAAGTTCGGCGAAACCAAGCGTGACGAGTCGCTTAACTTGGCCCAGCACGCTGCCTGGACCACCGTAGCCAGCGCCATTTTCAATCTCGACGAAGTCATTACCAAGGAGTGATCCATGATTCCATTATTCAATTCTGATCATCTGCTCGATCGGCGCAAGTTCCTGAACCTCGGCGCACGCGGCATGGGAGCGCTTGGCCTCGCATCACTCGCCCAACCGGGCCTGCTCAACGCCGCAGGACGCCACGGCGGCGCGCTGGGCGATCCGCATTTCGCACCCAAGGCCAAGCGGGTGATTTACCTGTTCTTCTCAGGCGGCCCGTCGCACATCGACATGTACGACTACAAGCCGGGCATCCGTAAGGTTCACGGCATCGAGTTGCCGGAATCCATCCGCCAAGGCCAGCGAATCACCGGCATGACGTCCGGGCAGAAGTCGTTCCCATGTGTCGCGCCGATGTTTGAGTTCAAACAGCACGGGCAGAGCGGCGCGTATTACAGTGAGATTTTGCCGCATATTGCCTCGCTCTCCGACGAGATGACGCTCATCCGCAGTGTTAACACCGAGGCGATCAACCACGACCCGGCGATCACCTACATCAACACCGGCACACAGCAGCTTGGCCATCCAAGCATGGGCGCGTGGCTCAACTACGGTCTCGGCAGCCCAAGCGATAATTTGCCCGGCTACATCGTGATGATCTCCAAGGGGCGTGGTGGAAGCCAGGCGCTGTACTCGCGGCTTTGGGGGAGTGGCTTCCTGCCGTCGAAACATCAGGGCGTCAAGTTCCGCAGCTCCGGCGAACCGGTGCTGTTCCTCAACAACCCGCCGGGCATCAACCGCAACTCACGCCGGGCGATTCTCGACAGCATCAAGGCTGTGAATGAGGCCAAGTTCGCCGAGACGCGCGACGCGGAAATCCAGACGCGCATTGCTCAGTACGAAATGGCGTTTCGTATGCAGGCCAGCGTGCCGGAGTTGACCGATCTCAAGTCCGAGCCGGATCACGTCTTCGACCTGTACGGCAAGGACTCCAAGAAGCCGGGCAAGTACGCCTATAACTGCATACTCGCGCGTCGCATGCTCGAGAGCGGTGTGCCGTTTGTGCAGTTGTTCCACCGCGGCTGGGATCAACACGGCAACTGCCCTCGCGATGTCCGTTACCAATGCGAGGATGTCGATCAACCCACCGCTGCGCTTGTGAAAGATCTCAAGCAACGCGGCATGCTCGAGGACACGCTCGTGGTTTGCGGTGGCGAATTTGGCCGGACGATTTACTCGCAGGGAGCGCTGAGCAAGGACAACCACGGGCGCGACCACCACGGCCGCTGCTTCTCGATGTGGATGGCCGGTGGCGGTATCCGGAAGGGCTATGTCCACGGCGAGACCGACGACTTCTGCTATAACATCGTCCGCGACCCGGTGCATATCAACGACCTCAACGCCACTGCGTTGCAGTGTTTGGGCCTCGACCACGAGCGGTTTACCTACCGCTATCAGGGGCTCGACCAGCGGCTGACCAGCGTGCAGGGGGCGCGTGTCGTCAACGAGATTTTGGCCTAATACGCCACGTCGTAAACAGCTCGTCGCCGACGCGGCGTTGACGGGTCAACATCAGGTTGGCCGCCTTGGCCAAGTGGGGAAAGCCATCGCCATCGGCGATCGTTGGTGCATCCTTTCCGCCGATAATTTTTGGGCAGATTGTGAGGTGCAACTCATCCGCGAGGCCAAGCCGGAGTAGTTCGAAGTTTAACTCGCCGCCGCCTTCGCATAGCAGCCGCTTGACGGCCCAGTCGCGCCGTAGCCAGCCCAACGCCTGGCCAAGCGCGACGCTGTTTTTGCCAAAGACTTTCACGCAGTCGGCCAGCCGTTTCAGCTTAGCCAAGTGGGACTTTGGCGTCCGTCCCGACGCCAGCACGATGACTGGCGACTCCCCGCGCTGGAAGACAACCGCCTGCGGATCGACCGAGCCGGAGCCGCTCACGACGACGCGCAGGTTTTGCTTGGCCAAGCCGGCGCGTTGCCGCCGCCGCTCGTACACCGCGCCGCCGGCGTCGAGCGTCATCGGTGCGGAATCGACCGTGCGCGCGCCACACATCACCGCATCGGCCGTGGCCCGGAGCGCGAGCAGGTTTGCGTGGTCGCGCCGGCTGCCGAACGCGACAAACCGCCGGTGCGCCGGGGCAATCTTGCCATCGGCCGACATCGCCATGTTCATCAACACAAATGGACGATCGGTTTTCATTCAGTGCAGGAACATTGCGTCGCCGTAGCTGAAGAAACGGTATTGCTCGGCGACCGCCTCGGCGTAGGCGCGCAGGACGCATTCGCGGCCGGCGGTGTCGCCCGGTTGCGCGAAGGCGCTCACCAGCATCAGCAGTGTGGACTTGGGCAAATGAAAATTGGTGAGCAACGCATCGACGACTTGAAACTCGTGCGGCGGGTAGATGAAAATATCCGTGCGACCAAGCTGCGGCTTGATCGGCGCGCCGACAGTGGCGACTGACTCGAGTACACGCATGCTTGTAGTGCCGACGGCGACGACCCGGCGTCCCTCGGCCTTGGCTTGGTTGACGGTATCGGCGGTGGCGGCGCTGATCTCGAAGCGTTCTTCGTGCATCGGGTGATCCTCGATGCGGTCGCACTCGACCGACTGAAACGTTCCCGGCCCGACGTGCAGAGTCACCTCTGCGAACGTCACGCCTTTTTCGAGCAGCCGGTCGAGCAACTTGTCGGTGAAGTGCAGTCCCGCTGTCGGTGCGGCGACCGAGCCTTCGGTTTTTGCGTACACGGTTTGGTAGCGATCACGGTCGGCGTGGGTGTCGATCGGCGCGCGCTCGATGTACGGCGGCAACGGCGTCTCGCCGATGGCTTGCAGCAGTTCGTGCACGCCGGGCGACTCGGGGATGCGCAGCAGGTATTTGCCGGTGTCGTTCTTGTCGATTGCCTCGACCCAGTGCGGGGTGGGGCGGCCGTCGAGGTCGTGCAACTGGATGCGTGTCCCGTTGTGAATGCGTTTGCCGGGGCGCAGCATGCACCACCATTCGCCGGTCGCGCGTTCCTCGGTGAGCAGGATTTCCACCCGCGCGCCGTCGCCTTCCTTTTGGCCGCGCACGCGTGCCGGGATGACACGCGAGTTGTTCGCCACCAAAACGTCGCCCGAGCGTAGCAGTGCTTCCACGTCGGCAAATTGCCTGTGGGCGATGCTTGCGGTGGAGCGATCCAGCGTAAGCAGTCGCGAGGCGTCCCGTTGCTCGATGGGATGCTGGGCAATAAGCTCCTGAGGCAGGGGGTAGTCGAAATCAGCCGTTCGCACGGCGGCATAAGTAGCTGGTTTCGAGGAAGAGTGCGATTCTTTGATTGGCGGCGTGGGGTAGTGAGTGAGTGGTGAGGATGGTATTTTTGAAGTGATGCGTTATCGATAACGATTATCGGGAAACTACCTGATCCGCAGAGTTTCTGAGAGGGAATCAAAAAAAAACTAAAGTTTTTCAAAAAAAACGGTTGACGTTTCGGGGAGGAAACGGTAAGGAACGGGAAACTTTGGGTCGCATGGGGCCGGTTTGGTGTTCATGCAACCTGATTATGTCTGCAGCCCAAGATCAACCGACGACCGTTTTTTCCGGTCGATTCCGCCACGGAATCGATGGGAGTCGGCGTGTCATGGTGCCTTCCAAGTGGCGTCCGAAGTCCGGTAATTCCGAGTTGGCCATCCTCCCATGGCCGCTGGGCGAGCAGCAGTACCTGTTGGTGTTACCGCCAGTGCGATGGAACTTGCTGTTGGATCGGCTGAACGAAATGTCTCTCTCTGACGATCAGGCGGCCGTGGTGGAGCGGGTGATTGGTGGCAACTCGGCTCATCTCAAACTGGACAAGGCCGGGCGGCTATGTCTTCCGGAGGAGTTGGCGGTCGTGGCCGGATTACGGAAAGAGGCGTTGCTTGTGGGTCGGTTGAACAAGTTTGAAATCTGGGAGCCGGGTCGGTTTAGCGATAACAACAAGGGCAACGAAGCGGTCGCGGCTGCGGCCATCAAGAATTTAAACCTATAAGCCTATGAACCTGATGCAATATCTGTCGGTTGGTGGAACCCTCGAGGGGCCACGGGAAAAGTTTCTCTCTCGCAGGATTGGGAACAGTCAGGAAGGCTTCACGGGAGGGGGAGGCGAAGAGCTTGCCCATCCGGAGCCGGTGGCATTGATTCAGCCCACGGCGGAGGAGTCGGGCCAGGGCGAGTTTGGTTTTTTCGAACCGCAGGTCATCGAGCCGGGAACGTCCCGGCCGGGGAATCACTTGGACCTTGGCCAATCGGAGGCCAAGCCTCGGTCGCGGGATGAGGTTGAGGTGTACAGCCGCATCAGCCCGATGCGGGTGCGGGTGGTGCGAAACGACTTGGAGGGATCGGACCTGGCGGTTCGCGCCGGTGAATGCGTGAGCGAGTTCCGCCCGAGCCTCATTGCCGAGGAACCGATGAGAAGTTCGTGGGCCGAGCGCATGCGCGGTCGGTTCGTGTTGCTGAACAAAGTGACGCGGTTTGCGTCGCGTCGATCGTGGCGTTGGCTGCTCGCGTTCAAGTCATTTTGGCCGGCCGGCATCATGGCTGAGGCATCCGCTGGTGCGTTGGCAGTCGCCCCAAAAAAAGTGGCAGAGAATGAGTCGGCGCAAACGCATGCCAACGAGTTGGACGAGGCGGTCGAGATGGCCAAGAGTTACAAGACAGACGTGTACGTGGATGGCAGGGTGGCATGGAGCTACAAGGAATATGCCTCGCGGGTGGAGACGGTTGAGCCTCACGAAAAAGCCGATGACTTGTGATCGAATTCATCCACGAACCGGTTCTGCTGGAGGAGGTGCTCTCGGCGCTTCAACCGGCGGCGGGCGGCTTGTACGTGGATGGCACGGTCGGTGGCGGCGGACATGCGGAGGCGATCCTAGAGGCGATCGGCCCGGACGGCCGCTTGGTTGCGTTCGACCACGACGATTGGGCGCTGGCCGCTGCGGCCAAGCGCTTGGCCAAGTTTGGCGATCGGCTGGAGTTGCATCAGGAACCGTTTGCCGGCTTGGCCAAGCGCCTGACCAAGGCGAGTTGCGACGGGGTTCTCTTGGATCTCGGGGTGAGCTCGCCACAGCTCGACGAGGCGGAGCGCGGTTTCAGTTTTCAGGCCGAGGGGCCGTTGGACATGCGGATGGATCGGCGGCAGCCGGTGAGCGCCGGGCAACTGGTGAACGAGTTGGAGGCTGGGGAGCTTGCGACGATTTTTTGGGAACTGGGTGGCGAGCGCCGGTCGCGACGTATTGCCCGGGCGATTGTTGAACAACGCGACATGCAGCGAATCGAGACAACCTCGCAACTGGCCGACACGGTGGAGAGGGTCTGCCCCCGAAGGGGCGCGCGGACGCATCCGGCGACCGGCGTGTTTCAGGCGCTGCGCATGGCGGTGAACGACGAGCTTGGTCAGGTGCGGGCCGGGCTGGATGCTGCGTGGTCAGTGCTCAAGCCGGGCGGCTGCCTCGCGGTCATCACGTTTCACTCCGGGGAGGATCGGCTTGTGAAACAGTTCAGCCGCAGCTTGGCCAGGCCGTACACGGTGCGCGGCGATGTCGACGTGCCGGAGCTGCGCGAGCCGCGCGAGCCGTTGGCTCGGGAACTCAGCCGTAAGGCGATTAAGCCAAGCGACGCCGAGGTGGGGAGGAACCCACGAAGCCGAAGCGCTCAATTACGGGCGATGGAGAAACTATAATTGGCATGCCGCGCAACCGAAAAAACCAGGACACCACGCTGAGTGTTGGTTCGTGGATCAAGGCCGCGTTGTTTTGCCTGCTGCTCGGCGGCACGGCGATGGGGTACGTGTGGCAGAAGTCACAGATCCACCAGCTTGGCGCCGAGGTTCGCAAGAAGGAAGTGCGGCTCGAGTTGCTCGAGAGCGACAACGAGCGCTGGCAGCAACTTCGTGCCGAGATGCGCTCGACTCAGAAGCTTTACGAACGAGTCCGCAAACTGGGGCTGGGGCTGACGATGCCGCAGCCGGAGCAGGTGTTGCAACTCTCAGATCTTCCGCTGAACGCCAAGGAGCTAAAGCAAAGTGAACCGGGGGAATACCGCACGGTAAAAAACACGCCGCGTCGGGGACGGCCGTAACAGAGATGCAGAAGAATCTGTTTACAAACTGACATGGCGACGACAGGAGCCAACACTCACCGGGTTAGGGTGATGATACTGGTCTCACTCATAACGGTCGGTTATGTGGGACTTGGGGTGAGGTTGGTGGATATACAGGTGCTTCAGCATGACAAGCACACCGCGCACGCGATGGACAACACTCGCCGCAAAGTGATTCACGCCTCGAGGCGCGGCGACATTCTGGACATCCGCGGCAATGTGCTGGCGACGAGCCGCATCGCCAAGACGGTGTGTGCCGACCCGTCGCTGCTGGGCGTTCACCAACGGCTCGTGGCCCGGGCGATCGCGCCGTTTCTTGGTAGAGACGCCGCCGACTTGGCCAAGCGCATGCAGCGTCGCGTGTACACCGACGCGCAGGGGCGCCAGCGGGAGGACAAGCACGTCGTACTCGGGCGCAAGGTGCTGCTTGAGGATTGGCAGGGGATCACCAATGCGCTGGCGCACATTGATTTTGGTGTCGATGTGAAATCGTTGCACCGCAGTGAGCGGCTGAAATACTACAACGTCAGGCGCGCCGTGTTTTGTGAGCGGTTCGATTCACAGTTGCGGGTTTACCCCAGCGGCAACCTCGCTGCCCACGTGACGGGGTTTGTCGGTGCGCGGGAGCCGGAAAGCTCGGGCGCGCCGGTGATCGGCCTCGAGGGCAAACACGGCATCGAGATGATGTTCGACTCGCAGCTTGAGGGTGTGCGCGGCTGGAGCGAGACCGAGACCGACCGCAGTCGCCGCGAGGTGGTGGCGTTTCGCGAGTACAATGTAAAGCCGCGCGACGGGATGAACGTAGTGCTGACGCTTGATGCCAACGTCCAGTACATCGCCGAAAAGGCGCTCGAGGCGCTGTGCGAGAAGCACACGCCGGCTAGTGCATGTGTCGTGGTGGTGAACCCGCAGACTGGTGCCATTCTCGCGTTGGCCAACCGGCCGACATTCAACCCCAACCAGCCGGGAGACTCCAACGCGGCCAACCGGCGCAATCGGGTGATCACCGATTCTTTCGAGCCGGGATCGACCTTCAAGATCGTGGCGGTATCCGGGGCGCTCAACGAGAGTGCCGTGAGGTTGAACGAGCGGTTCCACTGCGAGAACGGCCGCTTTTATTTCGCCGGCAAAGTACTGCGCGACCACCATGCGTACGGCCCGTTGAGCGTACGGGAGATCATTACCAAGTCGTCCAACATAGGCACGGCCAAGGTGGCCATGAAACTGGGGGAATCGCGGCTGCACACATACATTTCCGAGATGGGTTTCGGCCGGCGCAGCGGCGTGTCGCTGCCGGGGGAGGTGCGAGGCATCCTTCATCCAGTTAACAAATGGAGCAAGCTCTCCATCTCCCGGATTCCGATGGGGCACGGGGTCGCGGCTACTCCGATGCAACTCGTGATGGCAATGTCCGCCATGGCCAACGGGGGCAACCTGATGCGCCCGCTGTTGGTGGATCGCTTGGTGGACCGGGACGGAAACGTCGTGATGCAGTATAACCCAACCGTGGTTCGCAAGGTGATCCATGACGAGACAGCGCAGCAGATGGTGGAGATGCTGGTGACGGTGGTCTCGGACGAAGGCACCGCGCGTCTGGCATGGCTTCAGAACTATACCATCGCCGGCAAGACCGGCACGGCGCAGAAGCCGTCCAAGACAAAGCGCGGCTACGAAGCCGGGAAATATTTTTCGTCGTTCATCGGTTTCCTGCCGGCGGAGAATCCGCAACTGTGCATCGGGGTGTTTGTGGACGAGCCTCACAACGGGTATTACGGCGGCGTGGTTGCTGCGCCGGCGTTCAAGGTGATCGCCGAGAAATCGGCCAACTACCTCGGCCTCGAGCCGTCGGTGCCAGTCAAGTCGATTTCGGAACAGAAACCCCGGGTGGTGTCGAGATGATGGAACCACGGACACTAGGTTTTGTGGAGGAGAGCTGCAACGGATATCTCATTGCGGGCGAGCGCTCGGCAAGCGTGCGGCACATTTGCACCGACTCGCGGCTGGCCAAGCCGGGCGACTTGTTTGTCGCGATTCGTGGCGATCGGTTTGACGGGCACGACTATCTCAACGACGCGCTTGGCCAAGGGGCGGAGGCGGCCGTGGTCAACCGCTCTCGGCTTGGCCAAGCGGAGAGCGCCGGGCCGATGATCGGGGTGGCCGAGACGCGGTGCGCTCTTGGCCAATTGGCTGCCCGTTACCGGCAGGATTTCGAGTTGCCGGTGGTCGCGGTCGGCGGCTCCAACGGCAAAACCAGCACCAAGGAAATCTTGGCCACCGTATTGGGGCAGCGGCTTGAGACGCTCTCGAGCGAGGCCAGTTTCAACAACGATATCGGCGTGCCGCTCACTTTGCTGCGGCTGCGCGAGTCCCATGAGGCGGCGGTGCTCGAGGTCGGCTCAAACCATCCCGGCGAGTTGGAGCCGCTGCTGCAACTCATCCGGCCAAGGTACGGCGTGCTGACGAGTATCGGGCGCGAGCATCTGGAATTTTTTGAAGACATCGAGGGAGTGATCGAGGAGGAAGGCGCGTTGGCGGAGGCGCTGCCGCCAGAGGGCTGTCTGTTCGTCAATGGAGACATCGAGGGACTGGAGGCGATCCGCGCCCGTTGCCGCGCAACGGTCGTCACCGTCGGGGAAGGGGATGCCTGCGACTGGCGCATCGCTGGCATCGAGTCCGAAGATGGGGGAACCAATTTTAAAATAATTTCGCCAAAGGGAGATCGGAATGGAGAATACTGCGTCAACCTGCTGGGCCATCAAAATGCCCGGAACGCCGCACTCGCGATTGCACTTGCGGCGGAACTGGGCCTGAACCGGGAGGAACTGGATCAGGGCCTGCAGCGTTGCCGTCCGGCGTCGATGCGAATGGAGATGCAGACACTCGGCGGTGTCCGCATTATCAACGACGCTTACAACTCCAACCCAGACTCCCTTCTGGCGGCTTTGGAAACGATCGGTTTGTTTCCGGTTAGGGGAAAGCGCATTGCCGTTCTCGGCGACATGGCCGAGCTTGGCCAAGCCAGCGAGTCCGCCCACGTTGAGGCAGGCCAGCTTGCAGCCGGGCTCGGCCTGAATGGCCTCATCGCCGTGGGTCGATGGGCGGACACGACTGTGCGCGCGGCACAGGAGGCCGGCTTGGCCAACGTGGCGGCGTTCGACAACGTCACCGTGGCCGGCAAGGCGCTAGCCAAGAAACTGGAACCGGGCGACGCGGTGCTCATCAAGGGCAGCCGCGCGGCGAAAATTGAGGGCATCATCGAGGTGCTTTCGGAGGCCATGAACACATAGCGAGGCAGGATGTTTTTTTATCTCAGCCAGATTCCGCAGTGGTTGGCCGAAAACGGCCACTTCGATTGGGCGAACTGGCTCTCCTTCCTGCGGGTGTTCCAGTACATCACCTTCCGGACAGCCGGCGCAGCGGTGACGGCGCTGTTGCTTTGCTGGTGGCTTGGCCCAAAGATCATCGCGCTGCTCAAGAGGTCGAAGTTCGGCCAGGAATATTCGGACAAGGCCGAGGAGGCCGGCGGACTGCACGCGCGGGTGCTCAGCAAAAAAGGCACGCCGTCCATGGGGGGAATCATGATTGTGCTCTCGCTGGATGTCACCGCGCTGCTCTGGGCCAAGTGGAACGAGTTTCTCGCGTTGAGCCTGATTTCAGTGGTGGTGCTGGCGGCACTCGGTTTTTACGACGACTGGGTCAAGCTCACCCGGCAGGACAGGGACGGCATCCACTCGAAGGTGAAGCTGACGGTGCAACTGGCGTTGGGCCTATTCATCGGCCTGTACCTTTGGCATCACCCCGACCCCACCATGAGCGACTTAGTAGGAAAACTGGTGGTGCCGTTTTACAGCGGGGAGATTGTGTTTGCCGGCGTGGGGCTGGTTGGTCTGTTGATCACCACGGCGGCCATCGTCGGCAGCTCGAACGCAGTGAACCTGACCGACGGACTCGATGGCTTGGCGATCGGTTGCACGCTGATTGTGACGTTCGTGTTCATCATTTTCACATACATCGCCGGTAACAAGATCATGGCCGACTATCTGCGTGTGCCGTACGTCGAGGGGGCGGGGGAGTTGACGGTGTTTTGCTCGGCGATGGTGGGTGCCGGGCTGGGGTTTCTCTGGTTCAACTGCCACCCCGCGCAGGTGTTCATGGGCGACACAGGGTCGCTGGCGTTGGGCGGTGTGCTCGGCGTGATTGCGGTACTGATTCATCAGCCGTTTGTTTTGGTGATCGCTGGTGGTGTATTCGTGATCGAGGCGTGCTCGGTGATCATCCAGACCGGCTGGTTCAAGCACACGCGGCGAAAATTTGGCGAAGGACAGCGGGTGTTCCTGATGGCGCCGCTGCATCACCACTTCGAGAAAAAAGGGTGGCACGAGTCGCAGGTGGTTGCGCGGTTTTACATTTTGGGAATACTTTTTGCGGTACTCGCTTTGAGTACGTTGAAATTGAGGTAAGTTAGTCGGCTATGTTCAAGTTAAAGGGCAAACGGGTTTTGTTGATCGGTCTCGGTTCGAGGGGGCGATCAGCCTGCCGCCTACTCTGTGCCAGCGGCGCATCGGTGGTGGCGGTGGATTGCAAGGACAACGATCATCTGCAACGCGAGACCAAGCCCTTGGCCAAGCTGGGGGCGGAGGTGCACCTCGGCTTGGCCAAGCCGTTGGCCAAGCTGCTGGATGACGTCGAGTTGGGCGTGATCAGCGTCGGCGGCATACGTGCCACAGCCTGGGTGAGTGCCCTGCAAAAGTTGGATATCTCGATGATCGGCGAGTTGGAACTGGGTTTTCAGCAGTTGCGCTGCCTCAACATCGCAGTGACCGGCACCAACGGGAAGACCTCCACGGCGAAACTCATCGAGCGGGTTCTCTCAGGCACGCAACGCGAAACCCGCCTCGCTGGCAAGGTAGACTGCCCTGTTGGCGATGCCGTCGACGGCTCGAAAGAGTTGGACTATCTGATCGTCGCCGTGAACTCGTTCCAGTTGGAGTTGACGCAGTTTTTCAGTCCGACGGTGGCCGTGCTGACGAACATCACGTCGGACCACATGGATCACTACGGGAGCATGGCCGAGTACGTGAAAGCCAAGGCTCGAATGTTCGCCAACCAGCAGCCGTTCGACTGGGCAATCATCCAGAGCGAAGCGTTGGCGCAGATTCGCTCGATCGGCATCGAGATCCCGTCCAAGATCATCACCTTCAGCTCGAGCAACCGCCGGGCAGATATTTCGCTGGATCGCGGCTTGATCGTTAGCCGGGTGCCGGGCTGGGAGGGGCCGCTGCTCGACTTCAACGAATGCCAGTTGCAGGGCGCGCACAACGCAGAGATCATCATGGCGGCGCTGGCAGTTGGGCGTGTGCTGCGTATTCCGCTGGAGCAGTCGGCGCTTGTCTTGCGGAATCACCCGGCTTTGCCGCACCGCTGCGAGATCGTGGCCGAGATTGGTGGCGTGAGCTACATTAATGACTCCCGCTCCACCAATCTCGCCGCTCTCGAGAAGTCGCTTTCCTCAATGAAACCGGGCTCGGGCGGAAATTCTAACATCTGGCTCCTGGCCGGCGGGCGCGACAAGGCCGGGGCTTACCACGACATCGGCCCGTTGCTATCAAATAAGGTCAAAGCGGCGTTTTTGATGGGTGAAACCCGCGAAAAACTTCGCGCCGCGTGGAGCCTTTTCACGCCCTGCCGCCTGGTGGACTCGCTGGAGGAAGGCGTTCGGCAGGCAGCAGAATTGGCCGAGGAAGGCGATGTCATTTTACTCTCGCCAGCGAGTGAGGATTCCGGTACTGTCAACGGCTATCAACATCGTGGCGAGATGTTCCGACGCTCAGTCGAACTCTTGGCTGGTACTTCAACGGAAACTGAAAGCACCGGCAAGGCCCCTCCAGCCTCAAAAACCACAAACCTCTTGTCGCGATGAAACTTGTCACCCAACCACCATATCTTGTGTTCCCCCTTCGTGCGCTTGGCCAAGTGCAACCCAATTTTTTAACTAAGGAGTAAACTATCATGTCCAGTCATAATCCCCTAAGACCCAAAAGTTCCCTGCTCGAGCAGAAAGCCAAGAGCCGCTCCGGCCTACAGATGGTAATGATCATCGTGGCCGTACACGTTGTTTTTCTTGGAGGGCTGTTGTTCTCGGGTTGCCGCCCGGAAGAACCGGCGCCCGACACGGCGTCCAGCACCGGCGCCATACCGATTCTGCCACCCGCTGGGGGAGAGGTGGCTTCCCCGCCGGGAAACACAAACACGGTGACTGTTGTGGAGCCCCCCCCCGCGCCGCCGCTGCCAGGCGCCACGACCAGCGAACCCAAGCCGCCGCCTGTGACGCGTGACACGGGGTCGGTGGAAGATATCGTGCCGTTGATCCCCGAGCCATCCAAGGGGCCCGAGGTGCCGGTGGCCGCCGGCGAGATTGAGTACGTGGTGGCCAAGGGCGATAATTTCACCAATATCGCGAGCAGGCACGGCGTCACTGTTCAGGCTATCATAAAAGCCAATCCGGCGGTGGATTCGAACCGCATGCAAATTGGCCAAGTACTGATCATCCCCGCACCCGCAACCAAGCCGTCCGAGTCCGCACTACCCGAGGGGGCGGTGGTGTATGAGGTCAAGCCGGGCGACAACCTTTATACGATCGCCAAGGAGCACAAGACCACGGTCAAGGCCATCCGCGAGGTTAATGACCTGACTACCTCCAAGATTCGACCGGGGCAAAAACTGACCATTCCTTCGCCGGAAACCCAGAATTAGCCGGGGGATGAATCCGTCCCGATGAAGCTCGCCTCGACCTTGTTGGTGTTTGTCGTTTCCGCCCTGCTTGCGCTGGGGTTGGTGATGCTCTACAGCGCCACCATGTTTCACCGCAGTGGCGGGTTTTGGAGTGCGCAGTTGCTGTGGTGCTGCATCGGGGTGGCGGTTTGCCTTGGTGCGGCCATATCAGATTACCAATTACTGAAAAAAGTCTCCGTGCCCATGCTGGTGCTGGCGCTGATCCTTTTGGTGTCGGTGATGATTCCCGGTATCGGACTGGAGCGCAACGGCGCGCGCCGATGGATGCAGTTGCCGGGCACGACATTTCAGCCGTCGGAGTTTGCCAAGTTGGCCGTCATCATCGCGCTGGCACATTACTGCGAGCGCAAGGGCCGCAGGATGGGCACTTTCAAGAATGGACTGCTGATTCCCGGCATGGTATTGGGGCTGTTTCTCGGGCTGATTTTCATCGAACCGGACTGGGGTGCAACGGTACTTCTGGCCGTGGTGTGCGGGATGATGCTAATACTGGCCGGGACGAAACTGCGGTTCATCGTTCCGCCGGTGCTCGCGCTGGGGGCGGTGGGCGGTTATCTACTGTCGCAGAATCCCGTCCGGTTGAAACGAATCACCAGTTGGCTTGATCCCGAGGGCACAAAACAGGGCGTCGGCTATCAGGCGTGGCAGTCGCAGATTGCGCTTGGCTCCGGCGGAACAACCGGCCTTGGCCTCGGCAACGGACGCCAAAAACTTGGCTTCGTTCCGGAGCACCAGACCGACTTCATCTTCTCGGTGATCGGCGAGGAGCTTGGCTTGATCGCCACGATGAGCGTTGTTGTCGGCTTTGTTTTGTTCTTGGTTTGCGGGGCGTTCATCGCCATTCGGGCGCGCGACTTTTTCGGTTTTCTGCTGGCCTCCGGGCTGACCTTTTTGATCGGCCTGCAGGCGTTTATCAACATCGGCGTGGTGACCAGCATGCTGCCCAACAAAGGACTGCCGCTGCCGTTCATCAGCCGGGGCGGCACGAACCTCGTGGCAATGTTGTTTTGCGTCGGCGTGCTGCTGAGCATCGCGCGATTTGCCAACCAGGAAGGGCGATCCAAGGCTAACAAATTAAAGGATTCGGGCGGCTACTCCCCGTTCCGGGCAGAAAATCAGGCATGAAACCCGTGACTAAACGCATCGCCATCGCCTGCGGCGGAACCGGCGGACACCTGTTCCCCGGCTTAGCCGTGGGGGACGCGCTCGTGGCGCGTGGCTGCGAGGTCACGCTGCTCGTCAGTTCGAAGGAGGTCGACCAGACAGCGGTGAAGTCGGCTTACGGAATGGAGGTCGAGTCACTGCCGGTCGTCGGTCTGAGCCGCAATCTGCCTCAGTTCGCTGCCAGCTTTTGGTCGTCGCTTGGCCGGTGCCGGAAACTGTTCCGCGAAAACCGCCCCGACGCAGTGTTGGCGATGGGCGGCTTCACCAGCGCGCCGCCGGTGATCGTGGGGAAACTGGTCGGCGCACGCATTTTCCTGCACGAAGCCAACGCCATCCCGGGCCGGGCGGTGAAGCTACTCGCGCCGCTGGCTGACGAGGTGTTCGTCCAGTTTCCCGCCGCGATGCCGAGGGTGTTGAGCACCGATATTCGCGCCACCGGCCTGCCGGTGCGGGCGACAATGGAGCCGATCGAAAAGGCCGACGCACGGATCGCGCTTGGCCTAGCCGACAACCAGCCGGTGCTACTCGTAATGGGCGGCAGCCAGGGGGCGCAGTCGATCAACCAAGCGCTGATCGAGTCGCTGCCGCGCCTGGCCAAGGCAGTGCCCGACCTGCAGTTCATCCACTTGACCGGCGGGAGCGTCGAGCCAGTGCACCGGGCGTACGATGCGCTTGGCCTGCACGCGGTGGTGCGCCCGTTTTTGACCGAGATGGAGTATGCGCTGGGCGCGGCCGACCTCGCTGTGAGTCGCTCGGGGGCGTCGTCGCTGGCGGAGTTCTCGGCGATGGAGCTGCCGGCCATCCTGATCCCGTACCCGACGGCGGTGGACGATCATCAGCGGATCAACGCGCAGTCGTTTGTGGACATCGGCGCGGCGCGTTGTTTTCACCAGAAACAACTGACACCCAACTTACTCGTCAGCCAGTTGAGCGAGTTGTTCGGTAGCCCGGCCAAGCTAGAGGAGATGGCTGCCGCGATGAAAAAATGGAAGGCGGCACAGGCAACGGAGGAAGTCGTGCAACGGATTTATGAGGCGTGCGAATGGGAGGACGACGGTGATGACGAAATGATGTTCGCGCTGCCAAGCGGAAAGGAGGCAGCCGCATGAGTGCGACCATCGTAGAAGCCGTTTCGCCGGGCCTCGAAGCCGCGTTGATTGACGGAACGGTGATCGGGCAAAATGTGTCGCTGGCAAAACTGACAACCCTCGGCGTCGGCGGAAGTGCGGATTTTTATTCGGAGCCGCAAAGCCAGACCGATTTATCGGCGCTGATGAGTGCGTGCCGCGAGCACGGCCTACCGGTGACGGTGCTTGGATTGGGATCGAATTTTCTCGTGCTCGACAGCGGCGTGCGGGGATTGACCGTCCGGTTGAGTGCTGTGGTGTTTGCCGGGATCGAGGTGGACGAGAGTCGGATCAAGTGCGGCGCGGGTGCGAAGATGAAAAAAGTGGCCGCCGAGGCCAGGCGTAGAGGGTTGTCGGGGATGGAGTTTCTCGAGGGCATCCCGGGCAGCATCGGCGGCGGGCTGCGCATGAACGCAGGGGCGATGGGCAGTGAGTTGTTTGACGTGGTGGAGACGGTTCGGTTCATGGATCCCGCCGGCGAGGTGTTCGAGATTTCGGCGGAATCGATCGAGTCCACGTACCGAAGTTGTCCGCTGTTGAAAAACCAGATCGCACTCGGCGCGGTGCTGAAGGGCGAGCCGGACACCGGCGAGGCCATCACCGCCCGCATGGCTGAGTACAGTCAAAAACGCTGGGGCAGCCAGCCCAAGGCGCGTAGCGCAGGTTGCATTTTCAAGAACCCGGAAGGCATTCCCGCTGGAAAATTGGTCGATGAGCTAGGGCTAAAGGGCGCGAGCGTGGGTGGAGCGATGGTGTCGCAGGAGCACGGCAACTTCATCGTCAACAACGGCGACGCGACAGCGGGCGATGTTTCGAGGTTGATCGATCGCATCCGGGAGAAGGCACTGAGCGAGCGTGGCATTGAGTTGCAGACTGAGGTGCAAATCATCGGCGGGGAGGATCGGCATGAGTGAATCGCTCGATATTTGCGTGATGCTGGGCGGGCCTTCCAGCGAGCGGAAGGTGTCCCTTCAATCCGGCGCAGCGGTGGTCGAAGCGCTGCGGGGGCTTGGCCACCGGGTGAGCGAGATCGACCCTGTGGACGGAGAGTTTCGACTGCAGCAAAACACCGACATTGTGTTTCTGGCTCTGCACGGGACATTCGGAGAGGACGGCACGGTGCAAGCCAAGCTCGACGCGTTGGGCGTGCCGTACACCGGCTGCGGTGAGGCGGTGAGCCGGTTGGCCTTTGACAAGGTGGCGGCCAAGCGCGCCTGCGCAGAGCAGGGCTTGGCCACGGCGAAGGACTGCGTGGTGGACGACCCCGCCGCCGGCATGCCGGAGGGGATTGAGCTGCCTTTGGTGCTCAAGCCGGTTTGTCAGGGGTCGAGCATTGGACTCGAGTTTGTCGAGTCGGCTGCCGCTTGGCCAAGCGGCCTGGCTAAGTCTCTCGAGGGCGGTGGCCGGGTGCTGGTCGAAGAGCGGATTGAGGGCCGAGAAGTCACGGTGGGCATCGTCGGCGGCCAGCCGCTGCCGGTGGTCGAGATCACGCCCAAGCGTGGCGCCTATGATTACGCTAATAAATACACCGTCGGTGCGACCGAGTACACCTGCCCGGCGGCGTTCGGCGCGGAGGCGATGCGACGCATTCAGTGCGCTGGCGAGCAGGCGTTGTTTGCTGTGGGTGGCGGCAACTGTGCTCGGGTAGATTTTATCGTGAGAGCGGATGGTGAGCCGGTGTTCCTCGAGGTCAACACCCTGCCGGGGATGACCGAGACGAGTCTGCTGCCCAAGGCGGCGGCGGCGAGCGGCACCAGTTTCGCCGAACTGTGCCAGTGGTTGGTCGAGCTGGCCGTGGAACACCCGCCGCTGGCCGCCACCGGTTGAAAAACAAATTAAACGCAGAGGACGCAGAGATGCAGAGAGAGGGAAGAACTGAAAGTTTTTTGAACGACGAAAGACACGAATGAAAACGAATCCGCAGATGGCGCAGATTTTCGGAGATTCAAAAAACCATCTGCGCGCATCTGCGAAATCTGCGGATAAAGTTTTGAACAAAATTTGACATGGCATGGAGAGCAAAACGTCGTAACAGCAAGTCGGGGCAGAAAAAACTGCTCTCAGTCAAGGTACAGTCGCAGCAGGCCAAGCGCGAGCGGTGGCGCTGGCTGCGTCCGTTGGCGGCCCTGGCCCTTGCGATCGTGGCGATCATCACCGTCTGCTGGCAGGGGGGCGCGTTCGCGCTCAACCGGCTCGTGTACGAGAACGAGTCGTTCTCCGTCAAGCAACTGGATTACCGGACCGACGGAATCATCACCGTGGACCAACTCAGGAAATGGGCCGGAGTTCGCTCGGGCGACAACTTGCTCAAGCTTGATTTGCTTCGGATCAAGCGCAACATCGAGCTTGCCCCGCGCGTGAGGGCGGCGTCGGTGGAGCGTTACATGCCGGACACGCTGCAAGTGCGGGTCGCTGAGCGGGTGCCGATGGCACAAATCTGGGCTTGGCAACGCGACGGTGCCGGGGAGACGGATTACGACTGCGTGAGACTACAACTCGACGAAACTGGCCACGTCATGACGCCCATCGACGGCCACTCCGTGGTGGCACCCGAGGACCAAGCCGAGTGGTCGCTGCCGGTCGTCTCCGGGATCAACCTAGGGAAACTCAAGACGCTCGCCCCCGGCCGTCCGGCTGGCTTGCCCAAGCTGCGGGCCGCGCTTGGCTTGATCGGGGAGTTTCGCCGCTCGCCACTGTCCGGCACGGTGGATTTGCGGGTGATCGATCTTTCACAGCCGCGCATCCTGCGGGTCACCACCGGCGACGGGGGGCAGGTGGATCTCTCGACCGAGCGCCTGCCTCGGCAGCTCAACCGCTGGGCCGGTATCCAGGCGCACGGACAGAAATTTGGACTCGCCATCGAGACGGTGGATCTTTCAGTGACCAACAACGTGCCGGTTCGCTGGATGCTCTCCCCGACGCTCGCCGAGGACTTGAGGAGTGGCAGAAAGGTGGCCCGTAAATAAACAAACCGTGTACAATTCACAAATCATCGTTGGCCTCGAGATCGGCACCTCCAAGGTGAGTGTTGCCGTGGGGGAAGTGAGCGAAAACAAGGTCGTCAACATCATCGGCATTGGCCAGGCGAAATCCCGGGGCGTACGCAAGGGGGAGATCATCGACGTCGCTCTCGCCGAGGAGGATGTGCGTAACGCCATCGTTGAGGCGGAGCAGGTGGCCGACGTCGAGATACGATCGGTGTTCCTCGGCGTGACCGGCAGCCACATCCGCGGCTTCAACAACACCGGCGTTCACCCCGTGGTTTCGGCGGATCGCGAGATCAGCACCACCGACATTCAGGATGTCATCAAGAACGCTAGGGCGATCAACCTACCGACCGACCACTCGGTGGTACACTCAATCCGGCAGCACTTCCGCGTGGACGGGCAGGATGGCGTGCAGAACCCAGAGGGGATGCTGGGGGCGAAGATCGAGGTGGATGTGCACGTCGTCAGCGGCCGGTACAACCGTTTGCAAAATCCGATTCGCCTCGTTAGCGGACTACACTTGGAGGTGGAAAACATCTCATCCAGCGCACTGGCTTCCTCCCTCGCTGTCCTCGGCACGGAGCAGAAGGAACTGGGCACGTTGGTGATCGACCTCGGCGCTGGCGTCACCGAGTACGCCGTATACTCGGCGGGCGTCATCAAGCACACCGGCGTGCTGGCGGTCGGCGGCGACCACGTCTCTAACGACCTCGCCTACGGGCTGAAGGTGCCGTTGGCCCGTGCCGAGCAACTCAAGATCGACCACGGCTCGGCGTTGATCGATCCCGAGGCTGGGAACCGCGAGATCGACCTGTCTGACGACAGCTTGATCCCGGGCCGGCAGGTCAACCTCGGGCACATGCACAAAATCATGTCGATGCGCTTGAGGGAGACTTTCGAGTTGATCGCCAGAGATATTGGCCAGGCGGGGCTGATCGAGTACCTCCGGGCGGGTGTGGTGCTTTGTGGCGGCGGCGCGCGCACCTCGCATATTACCGGACTGGCGCGGGACGTGTTCAATCTCCCGGTGGCCATAGGCCGTGCCAGCACCGTGAGTGGCATCAAGAACGCGCTAGACGAGCCGGAGTTCGCCACCTCGGTGGGGCTGATCAAGTTTGGGGTCTTCCAGTCACAGGCCAACCCGCGCCGCGCCGGGTTTGGCCGGGCGATCCGGCAGCAGGTCGCCGCACTTTTTGGCCGTTGAGGCGACAGGTCAAACAATGAAAAATCACATCAAACCAACCACGAACGCCAACCCTGTTATCTGCCTCATCGGCTTGGGCGAGGCCGGTGTGAAACTGGTCGAGACCTTGGCTATGTTCAGCCTCGAGGGCATCGAGGCGCATTCGCTGGACACCGACAACCGCAGCCTCGCCCGCTGTCACCAGTCGCAGACGTTCCTGCTTGGCCAAGCGATCCCGTGCGGCTTGGGAACCGGCGGCGACTCCGCCCTGGCCCGAGCCGCCGTCGAGTCGGAAAGCGAGCACTTGGCCGAAATCGTCCGGGGCGCCGACCTAGTCTTTATCATCGCCGGGATGGGGGGCGGCACCGGCACGGGGGCCGCTCCGTTTTTGGCGAACTTGGCCAAGGAAGCCGGGGCTCTGGTCGTGGGCGTGGCGGCGACACCGTTTGAATGCGAGGGCGTCCGGCGCTGCAACCAAGCCACCGGAGGAGTGCGCGACCTTAAACAGGTTGCCGATGCGGTGTTTCACTTTCCCAACCAAGACGTCGTCGTCATGGAGGGCGCAGACATCAGCCTCCACGAGGCGCTGGACATCGCCAACCGCCACCTGTGCGAGGCCGTGCTGGGCGTGAGCCGGATGCTGCTCGAGTCCGGCATGTTGAACGTTTCCTTTGGCGACCTCCAGGCGGCGCTGCGCGGCCGGTACAGTCTCGGCTCCGTTGTCCATGTCGAGGCAAGCGGTGACGACCGGGCCGGCGAAGCCGTGCGAAAACTGCTCGCCCATCCCGCGGCCCGCGGAGGCGAGGCGTTGCAGGAGGCCAGCACATTGCTGGTGCACCTATCGGGGGAGGAAATGTCGATGGCGGAGATTGTAGCCGTGACCGGCGCAATC
>JABGZB010000069.1 GCA_018674955.1 Verrucomicrobiota bacterium
CGTGCTGGGACTGCGTCGCGCCGGACATTCTGGTCATCTTATGCTGGGTGTAGTCGAGTCCCTCGCGCACGAAGTGATAAGCCTCGCGGAGGTATCGGTCGTCCTTTGCCAAAATCAGGTCCAGCACTTCATCGTAGTCAAACTGTTGCATCAGTTTTCGGCCTTGGCGGGCGGCGGTTCGGTTGGCTTTAGGATGCAGGATTTCACTCCCCACCCTACAAGCAGAAGCAATGCCACCGCGCAGATCATTTTCAGTTCCTGCGGGGTGAGATAATTCCGTAAAAAGTTAAAGCTCAATAAATTCACACCGCGACGATATTCACAAGTTTGCCCGGAATGACGATCACTTTTTTCACGTTTTTGCAGTCGGTGTGCCGTTGGACGTTTTCGCTCTCCAGAGCGATTCGCTCAATGTCCGCCTTATCGATGTCCGCCGGGATTTGGATCCGATCGCGCACTTTGCCGTTGACCTGCACCGCCATCTCGATGGTGGACTCGACGAGGTGTGCCTCGTCATGGCTTGGCCAAGGTTGATACGCGATAGTCGAGTCGCCGCCGTTGGCCTTGGCGTAAAGTTCCTCGGCAATGTGCGGGGCAAACGGCGCGAGCAGCAGTAGAAAATCGTTCATCACCGACAACGGGCGGATCTCCCAATTCGACGCCTCGTTGGTGAACACCATCATCGCAGAGATGGCGGTGTTGAAGCGGAGATACTCCATGTCCTCGGTCACCTTTTTGATGCAAGTGTGAAGCACCTTGAGTTGCCCCTGCGTGGCTTCCGCCTGGCCAACTGCGTCATTGAGTTTCAGCGCGGCGAGCAACTCCGGGCCACGATCCGGATCCACCGTCAGTTGTTGCTCAAACTCCTGTTCGCTCTGCTCATCAATGAACATCCGCCACACGCGGCCGAGGAAACGGTACACGCCCTCGACGCCTTTTGTGTTCCACGGCTTCACCATCTCGAGCGGCCCCATGAACATCTCGTACAGGCGAAATGCGTCCGAGCCAAACTCGACGAGAATGTCATCCGGGTTGACGACGTTGCCGCGCGACTTGGACATCTTCTGGCCATCCGAGCCGAGGATAAGCCCTTGGTTGACGAGTTTGTAAAACGGCTCGGGCGTTGTCACTTGCCCAAGGTCGTACAGCACCTTGTGCCAAAAGCGTGCGTACAGCAGATGCAACACCGCATGCTCCGTACCGCCGACGTACAAATCAACTCCCGGCGTGGCATCGTCGCTGGCCGAGCCCATCCAGTAGCGCTCCGTTTCGTCGCCGACAAAGCGGTTTTTGTTTTGCGCGTCGAGGTAGCGCAGGTAGTACCAGCAACTACCGGCCCATTGCGGCATGGTGTTCGTCTCTCGTCTTTGCCCGTCCCCAGCGTGGCACCACTCCTCGGCACGGGCCAAGGGTGGATCGCCGGTGCCGGTCGGCTTGAAGTCGCTGAGATCCGGCGGCGTGAGCGGCAGGTCGCCTTCGCTCAAGCCAAGGTGGCCGCCCTCGTCCCAAGTAATGGGGAACGGCTCCCCCCAGTAGCGTTGTCGGCTGAACAGCCAGTCGCGCAGCTTGTAATTCACGCGCGCTTGGCCAAGCGCTTTCCCCTCAAGCCAAGCGGTGATCTTGGCCTTCGCCTCGGGGGTCGGCAGACCGTCGAGGAAACCGGAGTTCACCGCCGTGCCGTTGCCGGTGAAGCCAAGCGACTCCCCTCCCCCCGGTGCCTGCACGACGATCTCGACCGGCAGCTTAAACTTCTGCGCAAACTCCAAGTCGCGTGAGTCGTGCGCTGGTACTGACATGATCGCGCCGGTCCCGTAGCCGGCCAAAACGTAGTCCGCCGTCCAGATCGGCACTTGGCGGCCGTTGACCGGGTTGATCGCGTGTGCGCCGGTGAACACGCCGCTCTTGTCCTTGGCCAAGTCGGTTCGCTCGAGGTCGCTCTTCTTCGCCGACTCGGCTTGGTACGCCTCGACGGTGGACTTGTGTTCATCGGAAACTATCTGCCCGAGCAACTCGCTCTCCGGCGATACGACCATGTACGTCGCGCCGAACAGCGTGTCCGGTCGCGTGGTGAAAACGGCGAGCTCGACGTCGGAATCCTCAACGCGGAAAAGCACCTCAGCCCCCTCCGAGCGGCCGATCCAGTTGCGCTGCATTTCCTTGAGCGAGTCGCTCCAGTCGATGCCGTCGAGGTCGTCGAGCAAGCGCTGCGCGTACTTGGTGATTCGCAACTTCCACTGCTGCATCGGCCGGCGAACGACTGGGAATCCGCCGACCTCACTCAAGCCGTCCTTGACCTCCTCGTTGGCCAAGACGGTACCAAGCTCGGGGCACCAGTTCACCGGCGCCTCGGACACGTAAGTCAGTCGATGCTCATCCCGCCAGGTCCGGCGCTGCTCGTCGGTGGTGACGTCCAGCGGATAAGCAAGCGTGTCGATCGACTCCGCCTTGTTCGTCGCCGGATTGAACCACGAGTTGTAAAGTTGCAGGAAAATCCATTGCGTCCACCGGAAGTACCCGGGGTCGGTGGTGTTGATTTCGCGACTCCAGTCGTAACTGAAGCCAAGCGATTGAATCTGCCGCTTGAAGTTCTTGACGTTCGCCTCGGTGGTGATGCGCGGGTGCTGCCCGGTCTTGATAGCGTACTGTTCGGCCGGCAATCCAAACGCGTCCCAGCCGATCGGGTGCAGCACATTGAAACCGCGCATTCGCTTGTAGCGGGCGAGGATGTCAGTGGCGGTGTAGCCCTCCGGATGGCCAACATGCAACCCGGCCCCGGACGGGTACGGGAACATGTCGAGGATGTAATATTTCGGGATGTCGCCGGGGTTCGCGTCCGGGTGTCGTTCGTTAAACGGATGGTCGGCGGGAACACTTTCGCCGGGATTCCACGCCCGAAACGTTCCACCGTCTTGCCAACGCCCCTGCCACTTCGGCTCGAAAATCTGGAACGGATATTGTCTGCGCATTCTTGCGTGTTGAATTATCTTAGTCGGGTTGTCGCTTGGCCAAGCGCGAAGTCACACTTCCAAGTTATAGTCCGTCACCGCGCCAAGCGAGGCCGACGTCACGGCGCTGGCGTACTTGGCCAACACGCCCTTCGTGTAACGCGGCTTAGGCTTGCGCCAAGCCTTGCGGCGCTTGGCTAATTCCTTTGCCGGCACATCGAGAGTCAACTCCTGCCGCTCGGCGTCGATGGTGACTGCGTCGCCGCGCTTCACCAAGGCCAACGTGCCCCCCGCATAAGCCTCCGGCGTGATGTGTCCCACGACAAAGCCGTGCGTCCCGCCGGAAAACCGCCCGTCGGTGATCAGTGCAACGTCGTTGCCCAGGCCGGCGCCCATGATGGCCGCCGTCGGGCCGAGCATCTCCCGCATGCCGGGGCCGCCCCTTGGCCCCTCGTAGCGAATGACGATTACGTCGCCCTTCCTGATTTTGCCGCCGAGGATCGCCTTCATCGCTCTCTCCTCGGAGTCGAACGGCTTGGCTGTGCCGGTGAAATTCATGCCCTCCTTGCCGGTGATCTTAGCCACGCCGCCCTCCGGCGCGAGGTTGCCGTACATCACCACCAAGTGGCTGCTCTTTCTGATCGGTCTGGACAACGGCCGAACGATCTTCTGCCCTTTGCGGTATGGCTTCGACTTGGCCAAGTTCTGCGCCATCGTCCTTCCGGTGACGGTCATGCAATCGCCGTACAGCAACCCGGCGCGAAGCAGCGCTTTCATCATCGGCTGAATACCTCCGACGGCGACCAACTCGCTCATCAGGTACTTGCCGCTTGGCTTGAGGTCGGCGAGCACCGGCACTTTTTTACCGATGCGAGTGAAGTCATCGATGGTCAGTTTGACACCAGCCGCGTAG
Source organism: Verrucomicrobiota bacterium (assembly GCA_018674955.1). Taxonomy (GTDB): domain Bacteria; phylum Verrucomicrobiota; class Verrucomicrobiia; order Limisphaerales; family UBA1096; genus UBA1096. The sequence goes on from JABGZB010000069.1 coordinate 3,859, forward strand.
GCCATCGCCAGCAAATGCAGCACAGCATTCGTCGAGCCGCCGAGCGCGATAACCACGGTGATGGCATTCTCGAACGCCTTTTTCGTCATGATGTCGAGCGGCTTTATGCCGAGCTTGAGCAAGTTCAACACGGCGGCACCGGCTTCGCGGCAATCCTTCTTCTTGGCCGGACTGATCGCCGCCTGGGCGCTGCTGCCCGGCAGGCTCATCCCCATCGCCTCGATGGCGCTGGCCATGGTATTGGCCGTGTACATGCCACCGCAGGAACCGGCACCCGGGATGGCGCACGCGGTGATCTCCTCGAGCCCCTTATCACTCAACTTGTTGTTCGCGTGCACGCCGACCGCCTCAAACACCGAGACGATGTCGAGTTTTCTCGTTTGACCCGTGATGCAGCCCGGCAAAATCGTGCCGCCATAAACGAACACCGCCGGTCGGTTCATCCGTGCGATCGCGATCATGCAACCCGGCATGTTCTTGTCACACCCTCCAATGGCGACAAAGCCGTCCATGCACTCGCAGCCGACGACCGTCTCGATCGAGTCTGCGATGACCTCGCGCGACACGAGCGAATACTTCATCCCCTCCGTGCCCATCGAGATGCCGTCGGAGATCGTGATGGTGTTGAAGACGATCGCCTTGCCGCCGGCCTTGTTCGTACCGGCCTCGGCCACGCGGGCCAATTCGTCGATGTGCATGTTGCACGGCGTGACATTGCTCCACGTGGAGGCCACGCCGATGATCGGCTTTTCAAAGTCGGACTTTTTGAAGCCGGTTGGGTAAAGCATCGCTCGGCTCGGGGCGCGATCCGGCCCATCCAACATGATCGCTGAGTGCGGTCGCAGGTTGGGCGCGGCTTTCTTTTTCGATGTTTTTTTGGTTGCTGTCTTCTTCATCGCAATTCGACGGCCGCGCAGTCTCAACAAATACCCGCCTAAAAACAAGCCAAGCGCGGAGATTATGCCTTTAGAGTGAACAGCTTGCGGTTGGATATAAAAGTTGTGGATGGCGTGGAGTGTGTTCCTCTCGAATCCCACGAGCATGATCCTGATACTGGGAACGATCGGGGTAACACTGGAGGTCTGGTTTGGGTTCGCACGCCACATTCCCGGACTCCCTCCAGCGGAGATACTGCGGCATGAACGGCATTCGTGCATTGGACCCGGCTTTCCGCGTTTGACAAACAACGCCCGTTCGCTAAATTAGGGGCTATGAAGTTCATTTCTGCTTTGTTTATTTCAATTTCGCTGGCCGCCGCCGTGAGCGCCGGGAACCCGACCCTCGACATTCAGTTGAAGGACATCGACGGTAAAAAAACCTCGCTCAAGGCGCACAAAGGCAAGGTCATGCTGGTCGTCAACGTGGCCAGCAAGTGCGGCCTCACTAGGCAATACAAGCAACTGCAGGCCGTCCACGACAAGTTCGGCAAACAGGGATTCACCGTGCTTGGCTTCCCCTGCAACCAGTTCGGCAAACAGGAGCCAGGCACCGCGCTGGAAATCAAGAAGTTTTGCACCGACAACTACTCGGTTACATTCCCTTTGCACGCCAAAATCGAGGTAAACGGCGACGGCGCCCACCCACTCTACAAGAAACTCAAGAAGGAATCGGGCGGCTCAGATAAGATTAGCTGGAATTTCGAGAAGTTTCTACTGGACGGCGACGGCAAGGTCATCAAGCGCTTTTCACCGCGCGTCAAACCGGACGCCCCCGAGATCGTCGCCGCCATCGAGAGTGCCTTGAAGAAATAGCCGACCGCCCGCTTGGCCAAGCGTCGGAAAGCCTCATCAGGGTAAATCAGCCAGCTTTAGTTTGCGATAGTCGATGCCCATCACGCGGCCGCCGTGTAACTGGATGCCGATGGGGCCTTCGTCGATGGCCGAGTCGGATTTGTAAGTCATCACTTTCTCGCCCTGCAACCACACGGTGTACACTTTGCCGACGGCTTGGATTCGCATCGTGTTCCAGCCTTTTGGCTTGAGTAGTTTTTTGATGTTTTTTGCCTCGACCGGGTAGCCCTTCCCTGGAATGTACGGCGAGCAGGTCATGTCGCGCTTGAGCGAACCGGAGATGCCGATTTGAATTTGGTCCTGGGTGCGAACGTGCACACCGCTGTCCACGATGCCTTCTCCAAAACGAAAATCAAATTCCATCACAAAGTTGCGGTACTTCTTTTTGGACCAAAGGATGGAGCCTTTCTTTTGCGGACCACTCTGGATTTTCAGCACGCCTTCGACGGCCTTGTACCATTCGGCCTCATTATTGCCATCGGGTACCTGCCAACCAGAGAGGTCCTTGCCGTTGAAGATCGGCTTGAGTTTTGGCCCGGCGACGAGGGCGGTAGCAGAAGTCAGGAAAACAGCACAGCTAAGCAGATTGGAGTTCATGCCGCGAGTGTGCCGGGTTCGGCCGCTGAATCAAGCTATTCAGTCCTTTTTTCGCGCCTTGCTCGCCCTTTGGCGCTTGAGGGCTTTCATCTCAGTTGCCACGCCTTGGTCGCCTTGTGCTGTCATCCAAGCCGCCAGTTCCTGGCGCAGTCGGGCTTCCGTTTTTTGCGTATTTGGTTGGCCGGCGAGATTGTTCATCTCCAGCGGATCCACCGCCATGTCGAACAATTCCACCGCCGGCCGGTGATGATAGGCGTGCACCAGCCGCTTGGCCAAAGGATCGCCCGTTTCAGCCTTGGCCACCATCGACCTGAACAGCGGCATCTTTGTACAGGCGTTGGTGAACCTGCTTTCGTGATTAAGATTTAAGATGAGCTTGTAGCGCTTATCTCGCACCGAGCGAATCGCAAATGCCTCTGTGCCGTTATTAATGCCCCTCGTGGTCATTATGCCGAAGACGTAATCTTTATGCCGCTTGGCTTTCCCCGAAAGCACGGGGAGAAAACTTTTGCCGTCCAGCCCTGCAACAGGCTTGCCACCGGCAGCGTCGATGAACGTCGGCGTGACATCCACGTACTCCACCATCGCGTCGCTCACCGCACCCGCCTTCACCCGGCCCGGCCAGCGCACAACCATCGCCGATTGCAGCCCGTGATCGTAGCAGGTCCACTTGGCGAACGGGAACGCGTTGCCCTGCTCGCTCACCACCATGACCAGCGTGTTGTCGCTGAGGCCATGTTTCGCCAGTAAGCCGACGATCGTTCCAACCTGCGAATCGAAGTAGGTGATCTCCGCGAGATACTTGCTGAAGTCCAAACGCACGCGCGATGTATCCACGATATACGGCGGCAGTTTGACCTTGGCCGGCGGATACACGGAGGCGTCGCCCTTGTTCCACGGGCTGTGTGGTTCGTTGGAGCAGGCGAACAGGCAGAACGGTTTGCCGCCCTTGGCCGTCTCGGCAAACAGCCGGTCTACATACTTCATGTCCGGATTTTTCCCACCGCCAAAATTCTCAAACGGGAACACATCCGGCGGATTGATGTGCGTCTTGCCCGTCTGCGTCACGCGGTATCCCAGCGGCCGCAGATAATGCACGATACTCCTGATGTGCGGATACGCCCGCGTATGATTCGGCCAAGCGCCGCTCTTCACCGGGTATAGTCCCGTATAAATGTTATGCCGTGTCGGCGAACACATCGGCGCGGCCTGAAAACACCGGGTGAACCGCATCCCCTGCTTGGCCAAGCGATCAATGTTCGGCGTGCGAGCCTGCCCGCCATAACAACCAATATCACGAAAGGTACAGTCATCGGCAATAATGAAAACCAGGTTGGGCTTAATCGCCGCCTGCAATTGGGCAAACGAAAAAATTATGAAAAGTATGGTGAGAGTTCGTTTCATGTTAACAAACTAAAGGCGAGCAGATTGTTTAGAGGGCGCGCGTTTGGAACGCTGTTTACCACGGCGTTGTTTCCGACGCTCAAGGGCTTCTTCTTCCTCTTTTCGCACGTACGCCTCGCGGTAGGCTACGTCGTTGCGTTTTTGAAACACTGCGAGCATCGGGTCTTTTGTGCGCTTCATCCAACCCTCAAGTTCCGATCGCAAACTTGGCAGAGCGGCTTGGTGTCCGGGTTCGTCAATCAGGTTGTGCAGGCAGTCCGGGTCGTTGGCCACATCGTACAGTTCCTCTGGCACGCGGTGTTTGTATAAATCCAGTCGCTTGGCCAGTCGATTGTCCTGCTTGGCCAAGTCGACCAGACGACGGTAGGTCACGGTGCCGGTGGTCGCGGTGGCGAACACGCGCTCGCCATTCGACCAAGGGTTGAAGATGTAAAGATACCGCTTGGTCTGAACCGCCCGCATGGGATCGCGCGAGGCACCGGCATTCTCGTTGTACTCCTTGAAGATGCGATCCCGACCGGTTTGTGTGTTGCCACGAATCAACGAAAGAAACGACCGGCCATCAAGTCGAGCCGGGTGCTTCACTCCAACGATGTCCAACAGGGTTGGCAGCATATCCACGGCTGAAATCATGTGCTTCCCGTCGACCGCTCCGTCCCGGGTCACTCCTGGCCAACGCACTATCCAGGGCGTGTGTGTGCTGTGATGGTAAAGCTGGGTTTTGGCAAAAGGTAGGGGCATGCCGTGATCCGAAAGGAACATCACCACTGTATTGCTGGCTTCGCCACTGGCGTCGAGTGCCTTGAGTATTTCCCCCACGCAATCATCAGCCCGCCGCACACTCGAGTAATATAGGGCCAGTTCCTCGCGCACCTTGGGATCGTCGAAAAGAAAACCAGGTATGGGCACCTCGCCGGCGGTAAAGATGCGTGACGGCACGTGCGGATCTTTGCCATCTCCTTTGACAACGCTCCAAAATGGCTTGTGCGGATCGGAGACATTGACAGAGAGGCAGAAAGGTTTCCCCGCCGCCTTGGCCTTTGCAATACCGTGAGCAGTGGAGATGCCGTACGATTGCGCATCCTTGCTGTGCGCCCCCGCTCCATCTGGAAGGGTGTCGAGATTGATGTCCCAAGCGTACGGCTGATACGGTGTGGAATGACTCGCCTTGCCGCGGATGCCGGTGAAATAGCCGGCCTCCTTCATTAAGTCCACCAAGTGCGGCCAACCGGGATTCCTGACCTGATAAAAACCCTCAACCTTGTTGTTGTGCGAGATCAACCCAGAGAACATGACATTACGACCGGGCATGCAGTTGCCCACCGTCATGTGCGCATGCGCAAAACTCAAGCTCTGCCCGGCCAAACGATCGATGTTCGGCGTGGTGCCGGGCAACTTGCAGTCAAAGGCTCCGACAGAGTCCGCACTCATGTCATCCACCGTGATGATCAAAATATTCACCGGCGCGGGATGCAATGACACGGTAAAAAACAACAAAATGAAGAGAATATGTTTCATGCGATAATGTGGTTAATGACTTCCCCTCGACAATTGGAAAGCAAAATCAGTGGCAAGACAATATCGATTTGGCGGTTACAGCGCCAGTCTACATTTGCCTCAATAATTGTGCTACCACCAAAGCAAAAGAATCAAATCAAGAATTCCGGAAATGCCTTTGTGGCGTTGTTAATTGGTGGGTTTTCCCCTCTTCCGACCTCGGTGGTATCGAGAATCAGTGGGGATCTTTCGCATGGGTTCCACCTTTGCCGGTAGCGCCCTTGCCAAGCGCTCCTTCACCTTGGCCAAGCGCGGATCGTCAGCGAGATTGGTGAATTCGTGCGGGTCGTTTTTGAGATCATACAGCTCCTCAAAGCCGTTGCCGTACCGGATGAATCGATAGCGCGGATCAGCCACCGCAAGCGATGGGGTTTTTTCACTCCAAAACTGAAACGAAGTTAGGGCGAGTTGTTTTTTTGGAGTGCTTGGTTCTTTCAACTGTGGCACCAGCGATGTGCCGCTACACTGTTTGGGAATCGGCAGCCCGGCCAATTCGCAAAGGGTCGGGTAAATGTCGGTGAGCGTCGCCGGTTGACGCGTCTTAGTCCCATCTTTGCTGAGGCCCGGCGCGTGAATGAAAAGCGGCACACGGGTGGTTTGATCCCACAGAGCAAACTTCTCCCAGTTCTCCTTTTCGCCAATGTGAAATCCGTGATCGCTCAAAAGCACGATAATCGTGTTGTCTTTCATCGGCGAAGCGTCGAGTGCATCAAGCAGGCGACCAAGCTGATGATCCACATAGCTGATACTAGCGAGGTAGCCCCGCATGAATTTCGCCCACTGCCTGTTGTCGGTCACCCACTTGTGCCAGCCCTGTCGACCGTGACTGTGTGCGTCCTTGAGATCACCGGGTCGATGCTCGGGCAGTTTCACTTCATCAAGTGGATACAGATCGAACCATCGCTGCGGCACTTCCCACGGGATATGTGGCCGGAACAAACCAACCGCGAGAAAGAGCGGTTTGTCTCCCGGTTGCTTCATTTGCTCGATCGCCCAATCGGTGACGAGATGATCCCCATAACTCTCTTCTGGATCAGACAACGGTGCCGCGCCAAAAAGCTGGCTATTCGCGTGGCCACCAAGCGGGCGGCCCTTCGTCAGTCCTGCCTCTTCATCGGACACCAGTTTCGGCCTTGGCCAATCAGCAGAAATGGGATCGAGCGGATCACCACGGTACGCATCCCACGCATCCGGATCGTTCTGCGAATCGCCCGGAGTCCATTGCAGTGTGTGAAAAATCTTGCCGCCTCCCAGGGCGCGGTAACCGTAATCGCGGAAGTGCTGTGACAACACCACCGCCTTTTTCAGAACTGGTGACTCATCCCTCCAGCGGGGCCCATGCGCACCGAACATGTTCCGGTAAATCCCCGAACGCACGGGATGAACTCCGGTCATAAACGCCACCCTCGAGGGATGACAAGCCGGTGCCGCACAATGTGCGTTGGCGAAGTTCACCGACCGCTTGGCCAAGCGATCAAAATTCGGTGTCTTCACCCCTGGATGATTGTCGAGCGGCGAGATGTAATCGTTCAAATCGTCAATGGCAATAAACAGCACATTCGGCCGTTCCTCTGCCTGAGTCAGCAAGGAAAACGC
>JABGZB010000445.1 GCA_018674955.1 Verrucomicrobiota bacterium
CTTGTCCTCAACGGCCTTAACAACAGGGTGCGCGGCGACGGGGACAGCCACATGCGCGGCATGAGCTGCTTGCTCACCGGCATCGAGCTGTTCCCGGGTAACATACAGGGCGGCTCCGATACACCCGCCGGCTGGGCCAAGGGCATCTCAATCGATCAGGAGATCAAAAACTTTTTTCAAAGCCGCGAAGCCACCCGCACTCGGTTTGGCTCGCTGGAGTTTGGTGTCGGTGTCTCGGATCGCGCCGATCCTTGGACGCGCATGTCGTACGCCGGCCCGAATCAACCGGTCGCCCCGACGGATGACCCGTACCAGATGTACCAGAAGCTCTACGGCCAACTCCGAGACCGGGACAGCCTGTTGAGCATTTTGGATGAAGTGCGGGATGACCTCGATCGCGTCTCCAAAAAAATCAGCGCCGAGGATCGGCGACTGCTTGAGGAACACGCCGGGTTCGTCCGCCAGATGGAACAGGAATTTGGCCGTGTCGACAGCAAAGCCCTGGTCAGCAATCCGCCGAAGTTCGAGGCCGGCATCACCAACCTAAACGACAATGTCCCGCGCCTGAGCCGGATGCAGATCGACCTGATGGTGAACAGCTTCGTCAACGACTTCGCGCGGGTCGGCACGCTGCAATACACGAAATCGGTCGGCCAGGCGCGGATGAACTGGCTCAATATCAAGGACGGCCATCACGGTCTATCGCACGAGTCCGACAAAAACGAAGACGCCGTCGACAAACTCACGCGCATCAACAAGTGGTTCGCCGGTGAACTGGCCTACTTGACCAAGCGCTTGGCCGAGACCCCCGAGCCGGGCGGCAGTGGCAGCCTCCTCGATAACACCACCATCTTGTGGACCAATGAATTGGGCAAAGGCAACAGCCACACGCTCAGAAACATTCCGTTTGTCCTGCTGGGCGAAGGGCTAGGTTTCAAAATGGGCCGCTCACTGGACATGAAAGGTGCGGCGCACAACCGCCTGCATATGGCCATGGCCCACGGCGTCGGGCATCATCTCAAGACGTTCGGCAACAAGATGTTAAGCCAAGACGGCCCGCTTGATTTAGCATAGGGCCAAAGTTTGATGGGGATAGAAGCATCTGCTCGGAAACTCACGCGATGATATCGTGAACCAAACGGCCATGGACATCGGTCAAACGGAAGTCACGGCTGGCGTAGCGGTAGGTCAATCGTTCGTGGTCGAAACCCATGAGGTGCAGAATCGTCGCGTGCAAGTCATGAACGTGCACCGGGTTCTCGACAGCTTGAAAACCAAATTCATCGGTCGCGCCGTGGACGATTCCCCCCTTCACCCCGCCACCGGCGAGAACCATCGAGAAACCGGCCGAGTTGTGGTCGCGGCCCAGCTTTGATTTTCCGGCGTTGGTGATTTCCACCGTCGGCGTCCGCCCAAACTCGCCGCCGATCATGATCAGCGTATCCTCGAACAGGCCGCGCTCCTTTAGGTCACCGATCAACGCAGCGATGCCCTGCGAGCACTCGGCCGCCAGTTTGCGGTGATTTTTCTCGATCGCATCGTGATTGTCCCACGGCTGCCATTTGCCGTGCCAAACCTGGACGAACCGCACACCGCGCTCGACCAGCCGACGTGCCATCAGTAGCTGCCGTGATTGTGTCGTTTTGCCGTAACGCTCGCGCACCGACTCCGGCTCGCGATCAACGTCGAAGGCATCAGTGGCCTCCATCTGCATGCGGTACGCTTGCTCGTAACTGTGGATGCGCGCCTCCAACTGTGGATCGTGGCCGCGCTGGTCGAGGTGCCGCCGGTTGAGTGCCTGTAACAAGTCCAGCTGCCGCCGTTGATCTGCCAAGCCAAGCCGCGGGTTGCGGATGTTTTGAATCAATTGCTCCACCTTGCTGTGCGCGGTGTCTACATAGACGCCCTCGTAGATGCCCGGCAAAAAGGCGGAGCGCCAGTTGTCCGGCCCCTTGACCGGATGCCCGCCGGGGCACATCGCGATGAATCCGGGTAGATTGCGATTCTCCGTCCCGAGCCCATACGTCAACCACGAGCCGAGGCTCGGCCGGGCCAGCGTGTTGTCGCCGCTGTTCATCAGCATGAGCGACGGTTCGTGGTTGGGCACATCGCTTTTCATCGAGCGCACCACGCAAAGGTCGTCCGCGTGCTGGCCGAGGTGTGGGAACATGTCGCTGATCGGAATCCCGCTCTGACCGTATTGCGTAAATTGAAACGGCGAGGCAAACGCCGCGCCAGTCAACCGCTCGGTCACCAGATTAGGCGTCGGCA
>JABGZB010000446.1 GCA_018674955.1 Verrucomicrobiota bacterium
CGGCGGACTTTAATCACGACGGGAGGACAGATCTGATTATCTCCCAAAACGGGGCCAAGCCAAAGTTGTTTTTGAACCAAGCCAAGCAGCGTGGTCTGCGAGTGAAACTTCTGGGTAAAGAAGGCAACCTGCTAGGTATTGGTGCACAGATTTATCTCGTGTTTGGCGACAGTACAGGGCCGTTGCGAACCGTGCGGGCGGGGTCTGGTTACTTGTCCCAAAACTCAGCCTCTCAAGTTTTGGGTGGGGGCGACAAGGCTGTCGCGCTGCACGTCGCTTGGCCAAGTGGGAAGGGTGAGCGCTATAATCTCTCGCCGAACCAATTGGAGTTCACCGCCGTTAAGGGGCAGGGGGAAACTTGGCCGCCGGCTAGGTGATCGCGTTGAGCGCATCCACGGCAACGCTCCACCGATCGTTTAACTGGTCGAGTTCATTATTGATCTCCATCAACTCACGGTTCAGTTGTTGTGCTTGGCCTCCAGCACTATAGGTTTCCGACTGCTCGAGCAATTCGGCAATTACCGCCTGTCGCTTTTCGAGTGATGAGATTCTCACCTCCGATTTTTCGATGACGGCTTGTTGCGACTTGCGCTTCTTCGACAACGCCTGTCGCGCCTCGGCTTCGCGGCGTTTCCTCGTTTTTGCATCCACGCGCTTGGCTCCAGCGGTAGATTTCAACGGGGAACCGTTGCCGAGGCTGGTTTCTGTTGCCCGTGAGGATTGCTGGCCGGTTTTTTCTAAGTAATAATTATACGGGCCGGGATAGTGACGGAGTTTCCCCAACTCAACATGAATCACATGCGACGCCATTTTCCGAATGAAATGAACATCGTGGCTGATGAAAACAAGTGTTCCTTCAAACTGAACCAACGCCTCAATCAGCATGTCAATGCTCCCCATGTCAAGGTGAGTGGTGGGCTCGTCGAGAAGCAGGAAATTGGGTGGATTTAGCAGGAGCTTCGCCAGGGCAAGACGGCTTTTTTCGCCTCCGCTCAAGACGCCGACTTTTTTGAACACATCATCGTCGGAAAACAAAAAGCTGCCCAACAACGTCCGCGCGACCTGCTCCGTGACACTGGCGCGAGTGTCGAGCATCTCCTCAAGGACAGTGCGGCTCAACTGAAGAGTCTCAGCCCGGTGCTGGGCGAAATACCCCGGTTGGACATTATGGCCAAGCTCACGTTCGCCAGCGTCAAAGCTGATGACTCCAGCCAGTATTTTCAGCAAGGTGGACTTGCCGGCGCCGTTCGGCCCAACCAAGACAATTCGTTTGTGCCGCTCAATCTCAAGGTTGAGGGTTTTGTACACTTGAAGGTTGCCGTAAGACTTGGCCAACTCCTTGAGAGCGATCACTCGCTGGCCGCTTCGACTGGGTTGTGGGAAGGAGAATCTGATTTTCTTCGACGAGATGAACGGTGCCTCGATCTTCTCCATCCGTTCAATTTGTTTCAGTTTACTTTGTGCTTGAGTGGCCTTTGTGTTCTTGGAACGAAACCGATCCACAAATTTCATTAGGCGCTCAATTTCCTTCTGCTGGTTTTCATAGGCAGCTAACCGTTGCGCCTCGCTCGCCGCGCGCTGCACCAGATACGATTCGTAGTTACCCGTGTAGCGTGTCGCTTGGCCGCCCTCCAGTTCCACCACAAAACGGATCAGCAAGTTGAGAAACTCACGGTCATGTGAAATCAACAGGATCGCACCGGGATAGTTTTGGAGATAATTCTGCAGCCAAATCAGCGAGTGCAAATCGAGATGATTCGTCGGCTCGTCAAGCATCAGAAGATCCGGCTCCAGCACGAGCAGTCGCGCCAAGTGCGCACGCATGATCCACCCACCGCTCAACTCCCTCGCCGGACGATCAAAATCGCTATCCTTGAAACTTAGCCCGTTGAGGATCTGTCGGGCCTTGGCGATGAGGCGACTGCCCCCCGCCGACTCGAATATCTCGTAATCTGCATCGCTTGGCTCGCCGTCGTGCGCTTGGCCAAGCGCGCCCAGCCTGCGGGCCGCCACGATGAAATCCGGCGAGATGGAGCAAGCCAACTCGACCACCGTCTCCTCTCCGATCGGCGCACTTTCCTGAGGGAGATAGCCAATCTTCGCCCCGCGTTCCATGGCGATCTCACCACTATCTGGAGAGATGTTCTTGAGAATAATGGAGAACAACGTTGACTTGCCAGCCCCGTTACGCCCGACCACACCGATACGATCCCGGCGGTTGATCTGCAAACTCGCATCCGCAAACAACGTTCGCCCGGCATACGCCTTTGTAATATTCTTGAGGGAAAGCATTAGGCTCTGTCCAATATCCCCCGCGAGGGGTAAAGGTAGAAAATGGTGCCAGAGGCGTGATTTGAACACGCGACCAAAGGCTTATGAGTCCTCTGCTCTACCACTGAGCTACACTGGCATAACCAAATTGACAGGAGTGGCTTAAGGGTATTTTAATGTGGGGTAAATATTTGCTATTGTAACCCTATTTTATCACCTTAAGACTGTTTTCGTGAACGAAAGCAGCAAAACCAAACCAGTCTTTCGCAAGGTCGGTAAGACCCAAAATCTTTACCGCCATGCAAAGAGCGGCGTTTACTACAGTCTAATCAAGCGCTCAGGCAAGCAATTTCGCCACAATCTTAATATAAATGAGCTTTTAAGCACCATGCTTCCCAAAGCCATATACGTAATAAGCTAAGAAGATTCTAGCATCGAGAGTGGCTAATTGAAGTTAAGCCCGTTTTTTCTATCATGCGATTTCATTTCGACTCATCTTTTGTAAGAATCTCGTCCAGAGCCTTGGCAAAATGTTTTCGCACTGGGGCGTTCTTGGCCGTGCCGGCAAGATTGGTCCATTCATGAGGATCATTTTTTCGGTTGTACAGTTCCTCGCTGCCATCCTTGTAGCGGATGTAGCGCCAGCGGGTGCCGCTTAGGGCGTAGTTGCCCTTGTCAAAAGTGGTAATCACCAGTCTGTTGCTTTTGTCGGCCGGCTTCTCGAGCAACGGACGCAGTGATTGACCCGCCAATTTACTTCCTTCTGGCAAGCCGCACAAATCGAGCAAGGTCGGATACAGGTCGATGAGACTCACCGGGTTATCACAAAATGCATCGGTTTCGAACCGACCTGTTGCGTCTCCTTTGGGCGGCAGGATCATCAAGGGAACCCGAGTAGATCGCTGCCAGCCAGTCGCTTTGCCCCAGTGTTGCTTTTCGCCCAAGTGCCATCCGTGATCACTCCAGATTACCACCCAGGTATTCTTCGCTTGTGAGCTCGAATCGAGCGTGGCCATTAGGCGACCCACTTGCGCATCAACAAAGGTCACACATGCTAGATAGGCCTTAACCGCCGATTGCCATTGGCCGTGCTTGATCGTTGTCGAATGCGACCCAGCGGTAGCAGCTTCTAACGCCAATTTGCGCGCGATTTGGCTGATATCATTAAGGTCATCCTCGCGTACAGTCGGCAACTTAATGTTCAGGCCTTTGTACATATCGAAGTATTTCTTCGGTGCGTATAAGGGAATGTGCGGGCGGTAATATCCAACGGCCATGAAGAAAGGTTGTTTCGCCTGTTGCGTCTTCAGTTGTTCGATTGCCCAGTCGGTGATTTTACCGTCACCCATTGCATTGTCCGGCACGTCCAACGCCGCCCAATCAAACGATTCGCCCTTGGGATCATCGGGACTGCGATCACTGGGCATACGATTGAACGGCAATACATAATCCCGTTGCCTTAGTCTCACAACGTGCCTCGGATTATCGCTTCCCTTGCTGGGCAACTCGGCCTTGGTGTAGTTGACCTTTTTGCTATCAAAAGGACTCCAGCGTTGCCCGGTGTAATATTCATTCTCAAAAACACCCTTGCTACCGCTATGCAAGAGCTTGCCGGTGCCATAGGTGGCATAGCCGCCTTGCCTAAACGCCTTAGGCATCAGAATGACCTTCGGGTGTTTCTTGTACCACCCCTTGTCACTGTTGTTGTACATACCCGTCTGGAACGGCTGGCGGCCAGTGAAGATGGCGTTACGCGATGGCCCGCACACGGGCGCGGCGCAATGGGCATTGGTGAAGCAAACTCCCCGCTTGGCCAAGCGATCCAGATTGGGCGTAATCGCCTGCGGATGCCCACCAAAACAGCCGACCCAATCGTTAAGATCATCAATGGCGATGAATAGCACATTAGGTCGTTTCGAGTCATCTGCCTTCACCGTGACCGATAGGCAGAACACTACGACAATGAGAGATATTAGTTGTTTCACGTTGCTTTAGATTACTGGGGTAAACGCGCGCGAAGCTGCTTGAGCAAGGCGGCTGCCTTTTCCGGTTGGGCTTCGGCGAGATTTTTGCTCTCACCGGCCGATGAGGTGTGGTCGTACAATTCCAACTGCCCACTCTTGTGAGCAATGAGGCGGCGGGTATCGGTGCGGATAGTTTGCACTCCGCGCTTATAGGCAAAAGCCGGATGGCCCTTGGCGATAGGATTCTTTAAGATTGGGACAAGTGATTGGCCATTGAGGCCAGCAGGCGCCTTGAGGCCAGTCAGTTCGCAGATAGTGGGAAAGATATCCAAGGTCTCTACCATAGCGCGTGTAGCCTTTCCTGGATTTACTAAACCTGAATGGGAAATGATCAGTGGCGAGCGCAGTGATTCCTCGAAGAGCGCATGCTTGCCCCAGATGGCATGTTCCCCCAAATGCCAGCCGTGGTCGCCCCAAAGCACGATGATAGTGTTCTCACGCAGCTTCA
>JABGZB010000447.1 GCA_018674955.1 Verrucomicrobiota bacterium
AATTACAGGGTGAAGGCGGGGAGGTCGACTCTTTGGCCGCCTTGCTCGGCGCTTTGGTGGGCGCAGATGCCGACGCAAGTCCAGTTGGCCGCTGTTTTGGCGTTGGGCCATGGGTCTCGGTCCTCGACTAGTGCGCTGAAAAATTCGTTGACCATGTGCGGGTGGCTGCCTCCGTGGCCGCCGCCCTGCACGAAGGAGAGATGGTCAGCGTCCTCAATGCTTTGTGTGTATTTCTGGATGGGCTCGGGCAGTAGATGCGCGAAGTCTGGCACCTCAACGCGTTCGGGAATCTCGGCCTCGGGCCGCTTGGCCACGTGCAGGATGTGAGGGTCGTTTTCTGTGAGCGTCCACTCAAAACTTTTCTTGGTGCCGTACACGTCGATGCTCTCGCGGTACTGCCGGGCTACGTCGTAGAGGAAACGCCAGACGTGCGCGGAGAGGTCGCTGTCTTTGATTTTGATGTGGCAGCTTTCGACGGCGAACTTGTTGCCGCTCTTTTGCGCGATGTCCTCCCGCACGGTGCCGCTGCCGAAACAGCTCACGTACTCGGCGAGGCCATCGACCATCCCGAGGCACGGGCTCACGACGTGCGTCGCGTAATGCATGGGGATCATCTCCTCCCAGTAACTTGGCCAGCCGTCCATGTCCTGCGGATGACTCGCTGCGAGGTACTGCAGCTTGCCGAGTTCGCCCTTGTCGTAGAGCTCCTTGATGAACAGAAATTCGCGGCTGTAAACGACCGTCTCGGCCATCATGTACTTGAGGCCGGTTTCGTCGACGGCTTCGCAAAGCTCCTCGCACTCGGCGATCGTCGTTGCCATCGGCACGGTGCACATGACGTGCTTGCCGGCGCGCAGGGCTTTGATGGATTGCGGTGCGTGATCGGGAATCGGCGAGTTGATGTGAACGGCATCAATCTCCGGATCGGCCAGCAGTTTTTCGTAATCCGTGTAGCGTTTCGCGATACCGAACTGGTCGGCCACGGCGTTCATTTCCGCCTCGTTGCGCCGACACACCGCGACGAGGTTGGCGTTGGGATGCGCCTGGTGGATGGGAATAAACTCTGCGCCAAAACCGAGGCCGACGAGGGCTATATTAAAGGTCTGTTCGCTCATTCAGCGTATGTCCGGTCACACACGACGGGTTGCAGAGGTTGGGTTGCATCCATCAGGTCGCGGGGATGACACCCTGCAAGCCCTGGTCTGTCAACGTCTTTTCAGCAGAAAAATAGCTGAGAGGGGAAGTGCCGAGACGCGAAAAAGCACACCCAAGCCGGGTGTGCTTTTTCGCGTCTTGGCCAAGCGTCCCCTTTACTCGTCCTTGAAGAATCGCTCGAGGATGCCGTCGATCCGTTTGCCGGTCTCGCTTTTCGGCGCGAGCTTCTGCGCCTCGAGCAGCATTTCCTTGGCCTTGGCCTTGTTGTCGGTTTGAAAATGGATCGAGCCCTTGTAAAACAGAGCCTCCTGCAGGGCGGCACCACTGGGCTTCTTGTCTTCGATCAATTTGTCGATGGCGGCGAGGGTGTCTTTCGGGTCATCGGCACCGGTGCGCATGGTGGCTTCGAGTTCGCTCTTGAACCCCACGCTGTCTTTAAGTCCTGCAAACTTGGCCTTGAGGCCAGCCTTGTTCTCAGCGTCCAACTCGATGATCTGTGACACCACGTTGCCGTAAGTCTTCAGCGCCATCTCGTCGTCCACGAGCGAAAGGCCTTCGGCAAGCAGCTTGGCTTTCTCGGTACCGGAGGCTTTCTCAGCCTTGGCGAACGCTGCGTCGCGCTTGGCCAAGGTGCCGAGTTGATCCTTCAGGTTGGCAACATACTTGTCCGCCGAGTCGCCACTGTAACCGACTGTCTGGTAATACGGCCGGCCCTTGGCATCGGCGAGGAAGATGGTTGGCACACCCTGGATACCGTACTTTGCGCTGAGCACTTTATACTGCTCGATCTCCTCCGGCGTCTGCTTGGACTTGTCGCGCGGGCTGTCGAGCTTGAGTAGGACGAAACTCTTGGGCATCTCCGTCTTGAAGACGTCCTTGGAGAGGACATTTTTTTGCAGCGCCTTGCAGGGTGGGCACCAGTCCGAGCCGGTGAACTCCATGAGGATGCTTTTGCCTTCCTTGGCGGCCTGGGCTTTGGCTTTCTCAAAATCCACAACCCAGCCTTCGGCGGCCTGTGCGGCGACGGTCAGAGACAGAATTGCAGCGGTTCCAACGCCCAAAAGGACGTTCCGAGGAATGAATCGTAGTGAGTTCATTGGCCGGCTTTGCTACGCCTGCAAAGGGGCTTTGGCAACCGTAAATCGACAAAAAAACAAAGTTTTTTCGCCCGGTTGAATTCTCCAGTGATTTTTGGCAGTTTATCGCCAATGAGCGACGACAAAAAGAAAACCAAGCTCTACGGCGAGTCGATGGAAATACTCGGCGCGGATTTGGGCGAGAGCAACGCCAAGCTGGGCGGCGAAGCCAAGAACGACGAGCTTGGCCAAGCGGCCGCCGAAGCCATGCGGGCACTGCTGAAAAACAAGAAGGCGGACGCCGAAGATTAGTCTTGGGCCGCCTCGGGTGTCTCGCTGGCCGGTGCTTCCACGATGGGCGGTGGTACCGGTGCAGCCGGCAGCGCACTCGCGCTTGGCCAAGCTTTGAACGCGAACAGCGCAAACATCACCACCGAGCAGATCAGTTTGCCGACCACTCCCAGCGCCATGCCGATCACCGCGCCCACGCCGGCCTTGGCCGCCTCGGGTGCCCTCCGGCCGAACGCCCACTCAAACCCCATCGCCCCGATGAACGGCCCCACGATTAGCCCGATCGGGGGAAACACGAACAACCCTGCCACCAACCCGAGCAACGCGCCGACCATGCCTTTCCACGTTGCGCCCAGTTTCTTCGCGCCGAGCAGCGTCGCCAGGTAATCGAGCCCGAGCGCCAGCAGCCCGAACGCTGTCAGCACCGCCACCCACCCCCAGCCGACGTCGCCCTGCCCGGCAAAGTAAAGTTGATGTCCGACAGCACCGGCCAAGATCAGCGGTGTGCCTGGGATGCCGGGGATGAGATTACCCATCACACCGATGAACATAATCAGCAGCACGATGCCGTATCCGGTCCAGAGTTCGATCATGAATTCATTTTCGTTTTTGCTTTGCGCAACTCGTCGAGCACCCGTTCAAAGTCGCCTGGCCAAGCGGCCTCGAATGTGAGTCGCTCGCCGTTGCGCGGATGCGTGAACGCGAGCGACCGCGCGTGGAGCATCTGCCGTTCGGCGCGCACGCCGGTGTCGCTCGCCAGTTGCGCCGTCGCCTTTGTGCCGTAAAGCGAATCGCCCGCCAACGGAAAACCGATGTGCTTGAAGTGCACGCGAATCTGGTGTGTCCGCCCCGTGAACAGCGTTGCCTCAACGAGCGTGCAATTGGCCAGGCGCTCGACTACGCGCCAGCCGGTGCGGGCGTTGCGGCTGGCGCCGGGCTGCACCGACATCAACTTGCGGTGCACCGGGTGCCGTGCGATTGGCGCGTCGATCTCTCCCTCGTCGTTGGCCAAGCGGCCGCAGACGATCGCGTGATATCGCTTGTCCACCTCGCGCTCTTTGAACTGCGCAGCCAAGCCGAGGTGCGCCGCGTCGTTCTTGGCGGCGACGAGGCAGCCGGTCGTGTCCATGTCCAGCCGGTGCACGATGCCCGGGCGCACCACGCCGCCGATGCCGCTCAGACTCCCGGCGCAGTGGTGGAGCAGGGCGTTGACCAGCGTGCCGCTCTCGTGCCCGTGCCCGGGATGAGTCGGCATGTTGGCCGGCTTGTTGACGACGACGAGGTCGTCATCCTCGAATAAAATATCGAGCGGCAAATCCTCCGGCTTGGCCTCGAGTTCTTTCGGCACCGGCCAAGTGACCTCAACCGTTTGGCCGGCGGCGGGGTGCTGCGTCGGCTTGGCCGGTTTGCCATCGACGAGAATGCAGCCCTCGCGCATGAGCCGCTGGATGCCGCCGCGCGAGATGTGCGGCAGCCTCGTCGTGAGGTACCGGTCGAGTCGCTCGCTGGTGAGCGTCTCATCGATCGTTACCACCGTCGGTTCCGGTGCGGCCTCGCCAGTTGAAAGTTCCTTGTCCACGTCGCTGAGCCAAGTTGCCGACAACCCCCGCCCCGACACAAGCCAAAGCCGCAAGTGATCATTGCGCTTGGCCAAGGGCGGCGGTAGCTTCGCGGGCGTGAAAACTAAGGCGGCTGTTCTTCGGCAAATGGAGTTGCCTCGCCCGTATGCGGAGTCCCGCCCGCTCTCGGTCGAGGAGGTGGATCTCGTCGGCCCCGGCGAAAATGAGGTGCTTGTGCAGGTGGCCGGTGCGGGGTTGTGCCACTCCGACTTGTCGGTGATCAACGGCTCGCGCCCGCGCCCGGTGCCGATGGTGATGGGGCACGAGGCGGCCGGTATCGTCCGCGACGTTGGTCCCGGGGTGAAGGGGCTTGCGCCGGACGATCACGTGGTGTTTTCGTTCGTGCCGTGCTGCGGCGGATGCCCGATGTGTGCCGTGGGCCGGGCGCCGCTTTGCGAGCCGGCCTATGAGGCGGCGGTCGCCGGCCGGTTGCTACATGGCGGCCGCCGCTTCAGCGTAAGCGGCGGCGGAGAGGTCAACCATCATCAGGGCGTGTCCGGTTATTCGGAGTTCACCGTGTCCTCACCGGAGTCGCTAATAAAAATTGATAAGTCGTATTCGCTCGAGATGGCGGCGCTGTTTGGCTGCGCGGTCATGACCGGCGTCGGCGCGGTGGTGAACACGGCCAAGGTGCAGCCCGGCACATCGACTGCCATCTTCGGTTTGGGTGGGGTGGGGCTGAGCGTTGTACTTGGACTGAGGCTCGCCGGCGCGTACCCGATCATTGCCATCGACCGACTGGAGA
This sequence comes from Verrucomicrobiota bacterium, assembly GCA_018674955.1. GTDB lineage: Bacteria > Verrucomicrobiota > Verrucomicrobiia > Limisphaerales > UBA1096 > UBA1096. The sequence continues at coordinate 4,887 of JABGZB010000447.1, forward strand.
ACAAACTGGCCCTGGCCAAGGAGGCCGGCGCGACGCATGTGATCAACGCTGCCGAGGCCGATCCGGTGATGGCGCTACGGGACATGACCGGCGGTGGTGCGGCGGATGTGTTCGAGGCGGTCGGCAGTGAGAAGGTGCTTGCCCAGGCGTACGCCGCCACGCGCAAGGGCGGTCGCACGATCACCGTCGGGCTGCCTGACCCGGCGCGCGAGTTGACGATCCCGGCGTTGTCGCTCGTTGCCGAGGAACGTCAACTCATGGGCTCGTACATGGGTTCGTGCGTGCCCAAGCGGGACATACCGCGCTTCATGCGACTCTACGCCGAGGGCCGGTTGCCGGTGGATGTTTTGAACAGCCGCTTCATCGACCTCGAGCAGGTCAACGAAAGTTTCGACGCCCTCGCCCAAGGCGAAGTTGCCCGGCAAATCATCAAGTTTGATATTTAACCAGCCATGAAAAAAATCATTCTAATAATGGCTGCGTTGCTCGCCCCATTGGCGTTGCTGGCGCAGGAGAAAAAAGGGCCATACGAGAGCGACTTCGAGTTGCCTGGTTCGCGAGCCGAGGTTTACAAGACGATCGGCGACGTGAAGTTGAAGGTTTATATTTACGAGCCGAAAGGACACAAGGCCGGTGCCAAGCGGCCGGCGATCGTGTTCTTTTTTGGTGGTGGCTGGCGTGGTGGCACACCAAAGCAGTTTCAGGAGCACTGTCGCTATCTCGCTTCGAAGGGGATGGTGGCTATGACGGCCGACTATCGTGTTTCCAGTCGGCAGGGCACCAAGCCAGTCCACTGCGTGCGTGACGGCAAATCGGCGGTGCGCTGGATTCGCCAAAACGCCGACCGACTCGGCATCGACCCGGATCGTGTCGCGGCCGGCGGCGGCTCGGCCGGCGGTCACGTCGCCGCCTGCACTGGCACGCTGCCCAAGCACGACGAGCCGGGCGAGGATGCCAAGGTCAGTTCCGTCCCCAACGCGATGGTACTGTTCAATCCGGTCCTCATCACCGCCGAGGCAGAGGGGTTAAAAACATTCGGCGGCGACCGACTGGAGAAACTGAAGGCACGACTCGGGGTGGAGGACCCGAAAACGATGTCACCCTATCACAACATTCGAAAGGGCCTGCCGCCTACCCTGGTCCTTCACGGCAAGGGCGACACGACGGTGCCGTACTCAACTGCCGAGGCGTACGTGAAGCAGGCCACCAAAACCGGCTTGCGAGCGGAGTTGGCAGGTTATGAAGACATGCCGCACGGCTTCTTCAATTTTGGTCGCCGCGACAACAAAATGTTCCTCGCCACTGTCACGCGCATGCACGAGTTCCTCAGATCGCTTGGCTATGTGAAAGGCAAACCGACGGTCGAGAAACATCTCAAGCGTCTGGCCGGGCAGAAGTAATTTGACTTGAGCGCCGAGCCGAAAAAGTTGGGGTTGATGGTGTCGGTGGCGGCGGATGCCCCCGGCTTTGGCCAGGCTCTCGAATTGGCAACCAAGGCGCTTGGTGACGGGGAGAAGGTCTACCTCTACTGCATTGATGATGCGGTGCCGGGCATCGGCGATCCGCGCTTGGCCGAGTTGCGGGAGGATGGACTGAACCTGTTCGGCTGCGCGTACAGCATGCGCCAGCGCAAACTCCCGCTCGATGACTCGGCGGTTTTCTCCGGCCTCTCGGTGCTGAGCGACATTATGGCCGACACCGACCGCTTCGAGAGTTTCAACTGACGCCTGGCCAGGCGCGCTCAGCCGGGGACGGTGAGCGACTGGCCATTGTCTTTTGGGCCAAGTGCAAGCAGGAACGGCGCGGCGACCTTGGCGAAGGCATCTGGCTTACGCGCGGAGTCGGCTCCGGCGCCGAAACAGCTTTGCAGCATCCCGGTGTTCACCATGCCGGGGCTGATCGGCACGCACGCCATGCCGCTCGGCAGCTCGTCGGCCATCGCCTTGCTCAGGCCCTCCATTGCCCATTTGGTCGCGCAGTAGGGCGCCACCTCGGGCGAGGTGCCGCGGCCCCATCCGGAACTGAGGTTCACGATTACGCCGTGGTCGCGCTCGATCATCGCCGGCACGAAGTGCCGCGTGACGTTGGCCACGCCCTTGATGTTGATGTCGATCACCGCGTCGAACTCCTCCGCCGACACATCGACGAGGTTGGCGTTGCGGTTGATGATCGCCGCGTTGTTGATGAGCAGGTCGGGTGCGCCGTGTTCGGCGAGCGTG
>JABGZB010000448.1 GCA_018674955.1 Verrucomicrobiota bacterium
ATGGATATGCAGATGCACATGATCGGTGCCATGTACGCTCCATCCGATAAGCTCACCCTCATGGGCATGCTAATGTACAGCCGAAACACTATGGATGGCACCATGAAAATGGATTCGATGGGCGAAGGCATGCAGATGCCGAAGATGATGAAGCACTCAATGGAGAGCGACGGTTTAGGCGACCTACGTTTATCTGGCCTGTACCAGATTGCGGATCTTGGCCACGCGCGCATTCACCTGAATCTTGGCGTTAGTGTTCCCACCGGTTCCACTGACGAGGAAAACAATGGTATGCTTTTGGCCTACCCGATGCAGCTTGGGTCGGGTACGTGGGATCTGCTGCCGGGTGTGACATACAACGCGCAGAACGAGGACCTTTCGTGGGGCGCACAACTTACCGGCACGTTTCGCACGGGAGACAACAAAGGCTATTCGTTGGGACATGCCGGTAGAGCGCAAGCTTGGGTCGCTAAAAACTGGGCACCAACCATTAGTACTTCACTGCGTATCAACAACGAGGTTTGGGGCTGCGTCGATGGCGAAGACCCGCGTTTATCTATGGCTAAAATGAAAAACCCACTTGCCAACGCTGATCTGCAGGGAGGTTTCCGCACGGAGTTGGGTCTCGGGGTGAATTATTACCACCAAGGAGGCACCCTCTCGGGGCACCGCCTTGCGGCAGAGTTCATTTTTCCCATCCATGAGAATTTTGATGGAATCCAGATGGAACGTGACTGGTCCCTTATGTTGGGCTGGCAATACGCATTTTAAGAACGGCAATTACTCATTCCATAAGGCCTCACTTCAAACTGAAGAAAGCTGAAGGGAAATGAAACACATACTAATCACAACACTCGCAGCCGTGGTGCTGGTGGGGTGTGGAGAGTCGCAGCAGTCGCCTCCTGCACCAGAAGTGAAACTAGTTGAACCTGTTGCTGAAGCCGCAAAACCGCCAACCGGCAAAACACCAGACACCTCAATTCACACAGCAGCCAGACAAGGTAAAATCGAAGCCATAAAACAGCACTTGACTGATGGTGTAGGTGTCAATGCGAAGTCTGAAATGGGAAGAACTACTTTGCATTCTGCGGCTCGTGAAGGGCATAAGGAAGTCATCGAACTACTTATTGCCAAGGGTGCGGATGTGAATGTGAATGATAAAGATGGCACAACACCGCTAGATATGGCCGATGATAAGGAAACTGCTAACCTCCTCCGCAAAGACGGGGGAAGAATTGAAAGCTGAAGGGGAATGAAAACGAAATTAAGCATATTCATCTTTGTTCTGGCATTGTTCGGTATTGTGGCCACTCAGATTGTCGTTGCACAATCCTCAAATTCGAGTCCGGCTCAGGAAGCTTTGAAAGGGGTGCGGCCTTTCATTGGGACTTGGACGGCGGATGCGGATGCGTATAGCGGATTTGAAGGAAATGAAGAAAGCGGGAAAATCGACTTGGTGTTGCGCTTCCGCTGGTTGCAGGAAAAGGCGTCGGTTGAATTCACCTCGCGGATTATTCACAAGAAAACCGGCAAGCAATTTAACAGCGGCAGCAAGATTCTGTCACTCGATGCCGAAACGGGGAAACTGCAAGTCTTCGGCTACGGATACGAAGGCGACGTGTACTTCTCCAATACCGGGTCGATGGAGATTCAGGGCAGCAATATCATTTGGGAAATGAACGAGGTAAGCATCAACAAAACGAAGTCGAAATATACTGTGACGCTTACCTTGGAGGCTCCAAAACTGTTATCTGTTCAGACGAGCGATGTTGTTGTGGATGGAAAAAAGCAGGAGGATTGGAGCACTAAGCTGCACCGCAAAACAAAAACCACCAGCAACTAAACCAACCCACCACTTGAACGCCGCAGGGTTGTGGTTCGCGGCAACAGTTAAATAGACCCTTTTTAGCCCGCTTGACGGTGAACTGGGAGTGGGTTTTCATTACTGTGTCGTGGTCGTGTGTAACTATTGCAAAGAGCCTGTCACACCCAATGCCAAGACCTGTCCGCATTGTGGAGGTCGTGCTCCCGCAACGCAGGACAGCACGAAGGCGATAGCGGTTGTGGTAGGAGTGATCTTTCTGATTTTCTTAAGCATTGCTTTGATTAGGGCCGACCAGTAATTTGCCCTCGCTCGGCTTCTCCAGCCCGACATCCTCTGCCAGTTCCTCGTCCTTCTTGATGTCCTTCGCGGGATCAACCCACGCCCAGCGTCTTGGCTTCCAATCGGGCGAGTTGAACTTCTCCAGCTTTGCAGCAGGCAGATTGATTGTGCCGTTGAGGATGTTCGTCTCCAGCCAACCCTCGAACACCGGAGTGATTACCGTGTCGATGAACCACTTCTGGATTGCCTTGTAGAACTCGCGCTCATCCAGCAAGCCTGCCCTGATGCTGGAGTAGTTCACATTTTCCAGATCAGAACTGAGCGTGTTGTAGTTGATGCCACGCCCCTCACTCACTCCTCTCAGGCACGACTTGACGAAGTTTGAATAATTGCCAACCGGATGATCAGGGTTCCACGATTGAAACGAGGTTCCCATTGGCAATTCCTCAATGGCTCCCGGTTCAATTTCCATCAAAGTGTTTCCCGCCTAATCAAAGTCACCGATGTAGCCATCAGCCTTTTCCTTCACCAAGAAGCCCATCTTGGATGCGGCAACTCGGCTTCCTCATACGCGCCAAGCATCTGCAAGCGCGTCATTGCACTGACCATCCACGGCGTGCCACGAGTCTGCGCGATGCGATCCGTGATGAACGGATGAATGATCTCGCTGGCCGGTATGCGCTCGTGCTCAGCGTATTGCAAGATAGGCATCGAATACCGCAACAAATGTCATGCAACTACTGCCGCTTTTCCGTCAAGATGCCTCGGCTGTTTCGGCACATATGGATTTGATTTTCTATGAATCGGGTTAGATTACATATAATCGAAATACCAACATCAAAATGAGAAAAAATAATATGTTCTGTTATCAATGTCAGGAAACATCCCGAAATAGCGGATGTGTGGACACGGGCGTATGCGGCAAAGATTCGGAGATGTCGGCACTGCACGATTCGTTGCTGTATGTGCTGAAAGGCATCTCCGTTGCCTGCGAGGCGGTGGGGGGCACAGATCGGAATACGGGCCGGTTTGTCACCGACAGCCTGTTCGCCACCATCACCAACGCCAATTTTGACAAGGATCGAATCTGCAAATTCATCGCGGAGGGTATTTCGATCCGCGATCAACTCAAGCGTGAGCACAGTCTGAACGGCGAGTTGCATGACAGTGCCCAGTGGGCTCCCGGCAGCAGGGAGGACTACCTGTCCAAGGCGCCGTTTGTCGGGGTGCTTTCGACCGAGAACGAGGATGTCCGTTCTTTGCGCGAGTTGCTTGTTTACGCCTGCAAGGGTATCGCCGCTTACGCGCACCATGCCTCCAGGCTGGGGAGTGATGATGGCGAAGTGTACCGGAAGCTAACGAGTTATCTGGCGTCCACCACGGAGGAGTTGAGCGTGGACGACATGATCGCCACAGTGCTGGACGCTGGGGAAACGACCGTCAAGGTGATGGCGCTTCTCGATGGCGCCAATACCGACGCCTACGGCAAACCGGAAATTTCCGAGGTGAATCTTGGGGTGGGGACCCGGCCAGGCATTCTGATATCCGGCCACGACCTGCGGGATTTGGATGAGTTGCTCAAGCAGACCAATGGCACGGGGGTGGACGTTTACACACACTGCGAAATGTTGCCCGGACACTACTATCCGGCATTCAAGAATCAGGAACATCTCGTGGGCAATTACGGGGGTGCCTGGCATGAGCAGAAGAGCGAGTTCTCGAAATTCAACGGCCCGATCCTGATGACCACCAACTGCCTGCTGGAACCTCGGGACGATTACCGTGACCGACTCTTCACCACCAGCATCACCGGCTTCCCTGGAGTGAAGCATGTCGAAGATTCGGAAGACGGGAATCCGAAGGATTTTTCAGAGTTAATCGAGATGGCCAAGAGTTGCGAGCCGCCGACCGAACTTGAGAACGGGAGGATCGTTGGCGGTTTCGGGCATCATCAGGTGGTGGCCCTGGCCGACAAGGTGGTGAATGCCGTCAAGTCGGGGGCGATCAAGCGGTTTGTTGTGATGGCAGGTTGTGATGGCCGGCACAAGGAGCGGGGCTATTTCACCGAGGTGGCCGAGACACTCCCGAACGATGCCGTGATCCTGACCGCCGGCTGTGCCAAGTTCCGGTACAATAAACTAGACCACGGCGACATTGACGGCATCCCCCGGTTGCTCGATGCCGGTCAGTGCAACGACTGCTACTCATTGGCCGTTATTGCTCTCAAGTTAAAGGAGGTCTTCGAGTTGGAGGACATAAATGACCTGCCCATTTCTTTCGATATTGGATGGTTCGAGCAAAAAGCCGCTGCCGTCCTGCTGGCCCTGCTTCACTTGGGTGTCAAGGGCATCCGCCTGGGGCCGACTCTGCCGGCTTTCCTTTCCCCCGGCGTCATCGATGTCCTTGTGAAGAACTTTGACATCAAGCTGATCGACGAGCCCGCCAAAGACGTCGAATTGATGATGCAGGGCCGGTAAAACGATCTCGTTGACTCTCGTTAGCGAGTTCTACAAAGCGTTTGAACCAAGAGGGTGTAAAAGGCGATCACTGCAGGATTCCGTATTTAAAAAACGGGTGTATCACTATACTTTGATCTTGCCTTATTTAAGTTTTAAGTATTATGTATAGACAACGTAACACAAGCCTCCTCGCCGCACTGCTGACATTGGTATGCGCTTGGCCAAGTTTACCAAAGGCCGGTGATGCACCGCTGCGAATCACCGACATCGACGGCAAGACTCATGAGCCTTTAGGATCAGGCAAAACGAAGGCGGTGGTGTTGGTGTTCGTGCTGCGCGACTGTCCGGTGTCCAACGTCTACGCACCGGAAATGACTCGCATCCACAAGGAGTACTCAAAGAAGGGTGTTGCGATTTTCCTCGTGCATCCGGATCGCGACACCGACACCAAAGCTGCCCGCGCCCATGCCAAGGAGTACAAGCTCTCTGCACCGCTTGTGCTCGATCATGATCACAAGCTCGTCCGCCGCGCCGGGGCGGTGATCACTCCGGAAGCAGCCGTGTTCGATGCCAAGGGCCACCTCGTGTACCGGGGGCGAATCGATAATCTCTATGCTGATTATGGCAAGAAACGCTTCAATACGACCCGCCACGAACTGCGTGAAACGCTCGATGCACTGCTTGCCGGCAAGTCCTTGGTCAAGCGCACCACCAAGGCGGTGGGCTGCTACATCGATTTTTCCAATGACAAAAAAGACAACAAATAAATTCATCCGCGTGAGGCTGGTACTGGCCTGTTTCGCCGCGCTGCAATCCGGCGCAACCGCTGCGGCCAAGGCCAAGCCGACGTTTACCGAGGACGTCGCCCCGATCATTTTCAACAAATGCACTGAGTGCCACCGTGACGGTCAGGCCGCGCCGTTTACCTTCAACAATTACAGCGACGTGAAGAAACGTGCCCGTCTCATCGCCAAGGTCACGCAGAAGCGATTCATGCCGCCTTGGCTTCCGGTCGAGGGCCACGGGAAACTTCTCGATGAGCGCCGATTGAGTGCCGACGAATTGGCCACACTCAAGAATTGGCACGCCACCGGCATGGCCGAGGGCCCGGCCGACAAGCTCCCCAAGCCGCCCGAGTTCGCGGGCGGCTGGTTGCTCGGCGAGCCGGACATGATCGTAAAGATGCCCAAGGCCTTCACCGTGCCGGCCGACGGGCCCGACATCTACCGCAGCTTCTGCATCCCGCTGGAGATCGAGGAGGACAAGTGGGTAGCCGGCTTCGAAGTGCGCCCCTCTGCGCGCGCGGTGTTCCATCACGTTATCATCCGCATCGACGAAAGCGGCGAGGCCCGCAAAGCCGACGGCGATGGGGGGACACCCGGATTCAGTGGCATGCGCAGCATCGGCCGGCGGTCCGGTTCCCGGAGAAGGGGTGGCGACAACGAGGTGTTCTCCGGCAGCCTTCGCGGGCTGGGCGGATGGGCCGTCGGCGGCACCCCCCGCATCTTGCCGATGGGCCTCGCGCGCAAACTTCCCGCCGGAGCCGACATCGTGCTTAACTCGCACTTCCACCCCTCCGGCAAGGGAGAGGAGGAGCAGACCACCATCGGCCTCTATTTTTCCGACAAAAAACCGGAACGCACCTTGATCGGCTTCCAGGTGCCGCCCGTGTTCGGAAGCATCTCCGGTATCGACATCCCACCTGGTGAAAACGATTATGAAGTCACCAGCAAGTTTACCACCCCGGTGGATATCGAACTGATCGGTGTCGGCGCGCACATGCACTACATCGGTCGCACAGCCAAGGCCTATGCCACGCTGCCGAACGGCTTGGTCGAGCCGCTGTTCTATATAGATGACTGGGACTTCAACTGGCAGGGTGACTACATTTACGAGAAATCAATTCGTCTGCCGGCTGGCACCACCGTCGATGGCACGGTTACCTATGACAATTCTGCCGAAAATCCTTTCAATCCCTTCAGTCCTCCGCGCCGAATCCAGTGGGGGCTCGAGTCCACCGACGAAATGGGCAGCATTATTTTAACAGCCGTCCCGGTTAATGAGGCGGATCTCGACGAATTTAACGCTGCCGTCCGCCAACAAGTCATCGACGAGACCCGCCTGCTGGCTGAACGCCGATCAAGCCCGGGGCAGGCGAAGCGGCCACCGTGGCAACATCGCCGATCGCCTAGACGCCCACCTCGAGGAGTTGAACAAGAACAACAACGGCGAGATTGAGCCGGACGAAGTCGCCGACCGCTCACAACGCTATATCCGCTTCATCGACACCAACAAGGACGCCACAGTCAGCCGAAATGGTCGAGGTTACTTAAACTGGTCCGTTTAAAGAGTTAGTCTGGGCGCCTAGAAAGGGCCCAGAAAATGAAAGTAAAACGATACACAATAGAAACCAAAATACGCATTCTACGGGAAGCGCAGAGCAGTAATAAAACGATACAGGACGTATGCCGAGAG
>JABGZB010000449.1 GCA_018674955.1 Verrucomicrobiota bacterium
AGCGGTCGAGTTCATCAAACGGCACCAGGATAAGTTGCTTTTCGGCAGCGACTGCAACGACATCATTGGGCGCGGGCCAAGCTGCATCGGCGCACGGACGATTGGCATCATCCGCCGGCTGATCCCGCACACGAAAATCCAGGACAAGCTTTTCAGCGGCAATATCCGTCGCATCGTCCGCATCCCAAAATAACCAATCGCTTGGCCAAGGGCGGCGGCTAACAGCTCGTCGGCACTTCCTGCAGCACCTTGATGCAATGGGGGATCGCGCCCTCGACGAAGCCGAGGCACTCGACGGCGCCCTTGGGTTTGCCGGGCAGGCAGATCACCAGTGCCGAGTCGATCACGGCAGCCAGGTTGCGTGAGAGGATCGCGTTGGGCGTGATTTTCATCGACTCGATGCGCATCACCTCGCCGAAGCCGGGCAGTTCGCGCACCGCCATTTCCCGCACCGCCTCGGGGGTCACGTCGCGCGGGGCGACACCGGTGCCGCCGGTGGTCAAAATCATGTGGCAGCCTTTGTTCACCTGCTCGCGCAACGCACGCTGGATGTCGCGAACCTCATCCGGCACAACCGCCTCGGCGGCGATCTCCCACCCATAGCCGGCCGCGGCCTTCTTCAACGCCGGCCCACCGGCATCGTCGTAGACGCCCTGCGTCGCGCGATCCGACACCGAAATGATTCCTACCTGAATTTGCATCGTTTGCGATTAGTAAATCAATTGAAACTCCGGCAGCATCGTCACGGCCCACAGCACGTCCTCGACCGACTCGGCCGCATTGTCGCCGCGGATCAACTCGGCCAACATCGCCGACTCCGCTTGGTTCGGCGAACGGCCAAGCGCCGCCCGGAACACCCGCTTGCCCAAGTGCTGTTGCCCACCGCCCTCTTCGGCCAGGACGGCGGCTCCATCCTTGATCAATTTCGACAGCACCTCGCCGTTGGTCAGCGCGAGCGCCTGCAGCGTGGTGGCGGCGGACAGGCGCTCGGTGGTTACCTGCTCGCGGTTCGGCCGGCCAAGCGCAGTGGTCAGCGCCGTCTTGTTTTGCATCGACTCGCGAAACCGTGCGCCAAACGCCAGCACCGAGCCGCTGGTTTTCATTCGCTTGGCCAAGCCCCACGGAGCCATGTCCGCCCCGCCCAGCTCCGAGGCCGAACGCCATGTGGTGTCGTCGAACTCCGGCTTGTTCCAGCCATCGGAACCGTCGGTGCTGACCTTCCACGACTTGTCGGAGACGACGTCCATCGTCGAGCCGTCCGCAAACTGAAACCGGATACCCAGCCAAAGCCCGGCGGGATTTTTTCCGCTACCCTCGTTCGTGGCCAAGACCGTGACGAGGTTTTCGCCTTGCTTGAATCTCTTGGCCAGGTTCCGGAATTTCGGTTCCTCCCAGTTTTTGCCGGCGGTCCCGTTGCGTTGGTTCACCAGCAGGACGAACGAATTGTCCGCCACGGCGATGACATCCGCGGTCGTGGGCTTGTCTGGCAACTCGATGCGTTTGCGAAAAAACGACGTGCCCGGCTCGACACCCTCAGCCGCCTTGGCCGTGCTCCAGATCCATTTGCCCTTCGGCAAATCGTTCTGCTCAACTCCACCCGTTACTCCCGCGAGATTTGCTCCATCGAACTCGATCTTCTTCGCCGGCGACGGCTTCCAGTTGCCGGTGAGTGTCGCCACAGCATCGACAAACTGCTCGGCGGTCATCCGCCGCACGGTCGGTCCCCGAAAAACATAATCCTTTTCCGCCTGCTCGGCGCCGTTCACGGCTCGCAACTGATACGCGTGCGACGTCATGATTTGCTCCATGGTGAACTTGAGATTGTAGCCGTTATCGGCGAGGTCGCTGGCCAGCAGGTCGAGCAGGTCGGTATGCCACGACTCGTTTTCCATTTCATCGACCGGCTCGACCAAGCCGCGGCCGAGGAATCGCGCCCAAAGCCGGTTCACGATCGTGCGGCTGAGGCGGCCGTTCCCGGGACTCGTCACCGCCTTGGCCAACTGCTCGATGCGCTTGGCCCGATCCGCCTTCGGGTCGATCGCGCCCAACTCCGGATGGATGAACCGCACGCCGGAAATCTCACCGGTCGGCTTGTCGCACCGTATCAACTCGAGCGGCTTGTCGGCATAGACGCTGGCCAGCGCGTAGGCATCGGACAGCGACCAGTCGTTGATGAAACTGTCGTGACAGGAGGCACACTTGAGGTTCACGCCCATGAAAATCTGCGAGATGTGTTGCGCCGCCTGCATCGGCGGTTTCTGGCTGGCGTTCACCACGCCGCGCCAGACGATGCCCTTGGTGAAGCCCCGCGAGTGTTCCGTCGGGTTGATCAGTTCGTACACAACCTTGTCGTACGGTTTGTTGCTGTAAAGCGAGCCATAAAGCCAGCCGGTGATCTGCTTGCGGCCACCGTCGATGAAGCCGGTGCCGGCGTAGTCGTTGCGCAGGATGTCGTTCCAAAACGCCAGCCAATGTTCCGCGTACGACTTGCGGTCATCGAGCAACCGGCGGATCAGCGCCCGGCGTTTGTCCTTCGCGTTGCTGGCGACGAACGCGTCCAGTTCCGCCACCGGCGGCAACAGGCCGATGGTGTCGAGATAAACGCGCCGTGCAAAAAGCCGGTCCGAAACCACATCGCCAGTCGTCACCCCGTGCTTGGCGAAGTACGGGGCCAAGATGCGATCGACCGGATGGCCGCCCTCGTCGCCGGGCAACTCCGGCCGACGCGGCGTGAGATTCAGCACCGGTGCCTTGGCAAACGTCGCCCCCTCCTCCCACTGCAATCCCTGATCAATCCAGGCACGAATCAAGCCGACTTGCTCCAGCGTCAACTTCGAGCCCTTTTTCGGCATGAAATCGTCGGAGTCGATGCCGGAAATCAACTCCACCAAGTAGCTGTCGGCGCTCTTGCCGATCACCACCGCATCGCCCGAGTCACCGCCAGCGAGCAGCTTCTCGCGCGTCTCAAGGCTGAATCCGCCCTTGGCCTTGCCTTTGCCGTGGCACTTGGTGCAGCTCCGCTCGAGCAACGGCAAAATTTCCTTGCCGAAACTGACCGTGTGCTTAGCCGTCTGCTCCGCCGTTAACCCGGCTTGAACCAAACCAACCGAGCCCATCAGCAACCCAGCGGAGGCAAACACATTTCCAGTCAAACCGTTCACGGTTCGCCGAAGATAAAACCACCCCTCCCGCTAGGAAAGGAAAATGAACTACGGCTGGCTCGCCTGAATCTCATAAACCTGAAGGGATCCTTTTTCACCCAACTTGGCACTAACCTGTTTGAAAGCCGGTTCTGCATCCAACTGCTTCGCCAACGGCGAGCCGTCGATGGCAATTGCAAACCTGGCTCCGGAATGTTTGTACGCTTCTAGCGAAGCTGGCCTGACATCGCCAAACCAAGGCTGGCCGAGATGCCAAGCGACGTACAAGCCAAACCGGTGGCCCTCCGATGAAACAAACGTCGAGCCGACGATTGGCCCAACCATTCCGGCACTTTCTATCCGCTTGGCCAAGTCTTGCGCGAATGAGCCAACAGGTGATCTTGATGGCGAACGCCACAATAGCGGCAACAGGAAAAGCGACGACAAAACAAAGCCAGGCAGCCAGTTGTTCGCGAAGAATTGTGAAACAAGGCCAAGCGTGAGAATCATGATCAGCGGCAGGAACAAATAGAAATAACGCAGATCTACAGGCATGACGTAAACTGGCAGGTAAATACCGCCGAGGCAGATCAGCGGGATGAGCATCCATCGCCAGCGATTGGCGAGCCAGTTTTTCGTCCACGGTTGCTTTGTGAATAGCGCCAAGCCGAAAACCAGCGTCCCAACCCCGAACCATCCCAACAATGCCCCAATTCCGTCGAAGACCGCCAAGAATTGAAACACCGTTTTGGCATTCCGGCCGATGAGCGAAAGTTGATGTGAAAAATTTTCACCACTCGCGAACGGCGACCAGTAGTCGTAGTCCATCCGGCTCGGGTCTTCCCATGCCGTCACCCGCCCCGGCTCCGGTTGATAAATTGTGCTGCCGAACGGATGCGGTGCCGGCCGGTCGTTGCCTGGACCGACGATCGCATGGGCGATCGGGCCGGAAGTCGAGAAGGTCGGCTTGTCGTATTTCAGCGACAACACCGTGATCCACGGCGTGGCCAGCAGCGCCAACAGGCCAAGCGACACGCCCAATTGCCGCCAAGCCGCCTGCCTGTTTTCCACTTGGCCAAGTCGCCAGCACAGCGCCAGCAGCACGCTCACCACCACGCCCACCGGTAGTGCCACCGCCTTGGCCAAGTAAGCCAAACCCCAAGTCGCGCCAGTCCCAAGTGCCCGTCGGCGATTTGCCAGCCAGTCCGGCGACACCGCTTGGCCAAGCGCGAAGGCCATCAGACCGGCGACCAGCAGATCTGGCGTCACGTGGTTCGACATCCAGCCGGGAATCGTCAGCGCCAGCACCCAGGCCACTATCAACTCGTCGACCAATCGCAGCCCCACCGAGCGAACGAGAAACAGGCTCCCGTGAAAAAAAAACGCGCCGGAAAACAGCATCGCTAATTTGCCGGCGAGCAACGGCTCAACGCCCAGCCAAAGAAACGGCACCATCAACCAACTCAGCATCGGTCCCCAGTAACCGTTCACCGCAAAGCCCAGGTTGCCACTCGACCAATACTCGGCGATGCGCATGTAAGCGATGGCGTCGGTGTTCATCTGCTGCATATTATTCAGCATCGAATTCAGCATCAGCGCGTACGCCACCACCCAGGCCATCCGAAGCCAAAAGCGCAATTTCGATTCGAACAACTCGACGGCTCTCTCTGTTTTTTTTGGCGCCAAAATGAACTAGACGTTTTTCGTGAAGACGAACAGATTGTTCAAACCAAGTTGAAATGTTTCGTGAGCGACCAATCGGAAGCCGGTCGACTCGAACAGCGGCGTCACTTCGCCCGGATCGAAGCCGTGATGTTCCTCAAGCGCCATCCCTTCGACCAATCGAAAAAATCGCAACACGGCCAAAATCGCATCGACCCGCGGCGACGGCACGGTCAGCACTACGCAGCCATCGGCGGCGAGCAGACGGTGGCACGCCAACGCCCAAGTCGGCTTGTCGATTTCGGGGACATGCTCAAGCACGGCGAGCAGCGTGATGGCATCGAACGGCTCGGCGGCGGGAAGATCATCGGGGAAATTGCCGCACACGAACTGCACGCCGGGCAGGTCGGCCGGCTTGGTCAAACGCGGGTCGATTCCCACGCCGTTCCGGCCAAGTTGCCGCAACAATTCACCGTCGCCGCAGCCGACATCGAGCAACCAGTCCGCCTTGGCCAAGTGCGGCAGCGCCTTCCGAATACGCCAGTTTCGGAGGGCTCGATCGAGCCGCTTCACCCGTCGCCTCCCTTGCGTTTCAGTCCAAGAACACTAAGAAAAAAACTGCCCAACACGACTTGAAACCCAAGCGCCAGCGCCACAATCGACGGGATGACTTGGCGCAGCACGACCGACGGTTCGAGTTGGCCGAAGTCCGTTTCTTGCCAGCCAAGCGTCGCCGCCAGCGAGCCGGCCAAGCCTCCCAACACCAGCAGTCCGCCGACCGCCAAGCCGGTCTCGAGCGTGACGAAACGGTAAAGCCGGTTCAACAAGCGGCTCGGCGGCATCAACCCCTGCGTGACGGCGAACGTCCGTGTGAACAGCGCGAAGAGCACTGCCTGAAAACCGAGCAACACCGACAGCGCCGCGTAGGCCAGCGTGTGCACATCGAGCGTCGCTTGACCAAGCTGTCGAGCCTCCGGTAAGAGCCAACCGCCGACGCCCAAGCCAGCGAACATCAGTAACAGACCGGGATACAAAAACAGCCAACGCGGACTGAACAGCAACATGAAGCGCAAGTGTCTCCAACCGTCGCGCCAACTCCGCAAATGCGGCGCACGAGTGCGCCCATCCGGCGAGAGTGTCGTCGGCACTTCAGCGATTTCCAATTCGAGCAGCGTTGCCTTAACGACCATCTCGCTGGCGAACTCCATGCCGGTCGTCTGCAGTTTCATTCGCTCGAATGCCTCGCGCGAAAAACCTCGCAGCCCACAATGGAAATCTCCGGCCGGGCAGCGAAAAAAAAGTCGGCCCAAGCCGCTCAGCACGGGATTGCCAAAGTAACGATGCAGCGGCGGCATGGCTCCAGGTGCGATGCCTCCCTTGAAGCGATTGCCGATAACGAAGTCGCACCTTTCTCGCAATTTTTCGATAAACGGCATGAGCGCGGAGAAGTCGTAGCTGTCGTCGGCGTCGGCCATGATGACG
>JABGZB010000450.1 GCA_018674955.1 Verrucomicrobiota bacterium
CCGCAGTCGGCTGCCAACAGACAGTGGATTAAAAAACCATTCCAGCTTCGGCGAATAGGCAACTTGGCGACCCAAGCCAAAGAAGAAGAAAACAGCACCCACCATCGGCATTGCCCGGGCAGGCGGAATTGTGATTAAATTGAAAGGGACTCCGCAAGCGGCGACCACGCCAAACGGTCCGTGGCAGGATAATAAAAGCGCCAAAAGCTTTTGACCGTGACGCCCAATAGCCACGGAAAGTTTTTCCGCTCACGCTGAAGACATGGATTTGGGATCGGCGAACTTGTCAGGAAAAACTTCCCGATACTCGTCGCCCAATTCAGCAATCTGTTCTTTGACGGCGAGATTCTCCGCGCGCAACTCGGCCAGCAACTTGGCATTGAACAACAGCTTGGCCTCCTCTCGAAACGACCGCCAAACGACACCAGCGTTTATCCAGTAATGGAATGCGAAAATGCCAATCAGCGGCATAGGTAAGACCGAGACGGTGGCGATTTTTGCGCCCGTGTAGTGGTACAATACAAACCAAGCGGCCACGTACAAAACCCCATAAAACGGCAAGGCAACCAAAATACGGTAGAGCGACGTGGTCGTTTTGCCGATGCCCTCGAACCTCGGCGAAATCAGCCGAACCAGGACGAACGGGATCAGGTGAAGCAGCGTCCCGATCAACGCCGGCAGGGCAAACACAACGCGGTAAATCTTGAATGCGAAGCGCCAAAACAAAGCCGCGCCGGTATACTGAAACACCGGCGAGTTTATCCGCACCCCCGCTTGGCCAAGCGCCTCCTCATGCGCCGCCACCCTGGTCGTGATCGCTCCGGCTCGCTCCGGGTCTTTCGATTCAAAATAATTGATCGCTTCTGCGATGTTTTTCCGCCGCTGCACGCGCGACACGGCGCGCACCTTGTCGGCGCTGGCGTACACCGGTGCAAGCCACTCGAGGTCGTCCAGCAGCGGCCCCCAGCGAGCGTCGTCAAGGTGCACCACGACCGCCTTCAACCGTTCGTCGAGCGCGATGGTCAACTGACGCATGGCCTGCTTCTCGTTCCCTTCATGTTTGGCAAACCAATCGGTCGCATCCACTGTCTCGCCCACCGCCACCCACACGCGACTGCGGAACCGCGGTTTCTCCTCGTAATTGATCCCCAGCGGCACCACCCAAACCGGCTTGCCCTCGGCAAGTGCCACCGCCTGCTGCGCGATACGCGCTGCGCCGGTCTTAACCTGCTCGACATGCGTCAAGTCATGGCTTTTGCCCTCGGGGAAAATTCCCATCGGGAGCCCCTTTGCCAAGTTCTCCGCCGCCACGCTGAGCGACTCGACGTTGCGGCGCACCGACGACTTGTCGTCCGACGCGCGGTACGCGGGAATCATCCCCACCGAGCGCAACATCGCTCCCATCACCCTGCCCTCGAACAAGGGCGCCTTGGCCATGAACCGCACCGGGCGCTGGGTCGCAATGCCGATCAGCACCGGGTCAATCAGCGAGTTGGGATGATTCGCGATGTAAAGCGTGGCCCCTTCGCTCGGCAACCGCTCGGCATGCGTCACTCGAATGGTCGGGTAATAGAAACGGACGACCCGACGTATCGTCTTGCGAAGTAGTGTCCCGAAAAGTGAAGATTTGTCGGCGGCCATTTGGTTAAAAAGAGAAACTACACTCCCTCTTCTGGATTGGAAACTGCAAACTGCTTTCGCATTTTACTGTGATGCACAACCGCAAAAAGCGTGTGGCCTTCGCCCTCAGTCGCGTAACCATTCCTCTGATAAAACCCGACCGCCGACTCGCGGGCATCGAGGCGGATCGCCGTCATACCCTGACGCTTGGCCAAGCGTTCGAGCTCGTCCAGCACGGCTTGGCCAAGCCCCCGACCGCGCATCGACTCCTCCACTGCCATGTAACGCACTTGGCCGACGCCGGTTTCGACAGCATGCAGGCGGCCCACGCAAACCAGCCGCTTAGCCTCATCGTATCCAGCGACGTGCGTCGCGGCAGCGTCGAGTTCGTCACGTTCACTGCCCGAGGGTTGCCCCCACGGCTTACGCAGCACGCGCCAGCGCAGCTCGTAGTACGCCGCGAACTCCTCCTCAGTCTCTGGGGAACGAATCTCCATCGGCCGCAAAGGATCGCTTGACCGAGTGGAGTCGCCAAATCAAATCAGCGTTGCGTAGCCAAATGGCTTGAACGAACGGAAGATTGGGGCAGAATACGCGCCCCACAGGAAGGGTGCCGGAGTGGTCGAACGGGGTGCTCTCGAAAAGCATTGAGCGAGCAATCGTTCCGGGGGTTCGAATCCCTCCCCTTCCGCCA
>JABGZB010000070.1 GCA_018674955.1 Verrucomicrobiota bacterium
AGCCACGAGTGGTGGCACAAGTTCAACGAGAAGAAAAAGAACACCCAGCTCCGCGCCCATGCCCACATGAAGATGCGCGAGGTCGCCTATTTTCTGCACCGGCTCGACGAGCAGAAGGAGGCCAACGGCCGGTCAATCCTTGAGAACTCGATGATCACCATTTCCACCGAGTCGGGCGACGGCCGGCACAACGACGTGAAGCGCGAACTCTCCGGCGTGTTCCACGCGATCACTGGTGCCAACGGCCGCTTCAAGTCCGGCATCGTGGACGTCGGTGCTGAGGGGCTCGACGTGTACAACACGATGCTCGGCGCCGTGGGTGCCAAGGGCCGCCTCGGCCCGGCCAAGCGCGAGTCCCGCCACATCAGCTCCATCCTGGCCTAAGTCTCAGGCCAGCAACCGTTTATAAAGCTCGTACTGCCGTTCGACGAGTTGCTCGACGGTGAATTCTTCCTCTACGACTTTCCGGCCCGCTTGGCCAAGCGCGGTTCGCAACGGCGCATCGTTGGCCAGCTTGGCCAAGCGTTCCTCCAGTTTGGGCAGGTCGCCCGGCTCGATGAGGTGGCCGGTTTTGCCGTCGAGACAGACTTCACCCGCGCCGTCGCAGTCGAACGCCACGACCGGCTTGGCGGCGGCCATGGCCTGGGGCAGGGCGCGCGGTAGGCCTTCGCGGCGGGAAAGGTGCACGAGCGCATCCATCACACCGACGAGCGACGGGATTTCAGACGGCGGCACGAGGCCGGTGAAGATGAAATTTTGGCCGCAGCCGATCTCTTTGGCCAAGCGCTCGAACCGTCCGCGCCACACGCCGTCGCCGACGAGCAGGAAGCGGATATTCGGGATGCGCTTGGCCAGGCGCGGCGCGATGGCGAACAGGTCGTCGTGCCCCTTCAACTCGAAGAGCCGGGCAATCTTGCCGACGACAAAGTCACCCGGCGACAGGCCAAGCGACGCGCGTTTTGTGGGGGAGTTTTCAGCATCGAGGAATGGTTGCAGGTCGAAGCCGCTTGGGATGCGCGTGTAGTCGTCCGCCTGGCTGATGCCGGCGGCGAGGTACTGGTCGCGCATGGCGTCGGCGACGGTGACGAAGTGGTCGGTCATCCGGCCTGCGAAACGCTCGGCACCGCGGAACAAGGCGTTGGTCGCCCAACCCTGAAACGGGCCGAACGACGGGCCGTGGATCGAGTGGATGATCTTCGGCACGTCGGCGCGCTTGGCTGCCAGGCGCCCGATGAAGCCGGCTTTGCCGCTGTGCGTGTGGACGATGTCCGGCCGAAACGCCGCAAACGCGCGCTTGAGTTGCCGGTAGGCGAGCCAGTCGCTTAGCGGACGAACGGGCCGGATGAGATTGGGGACGCGGTGAAAGAGTCCGTCGATTTTTTGGACGAGGGGCTCGAGTGAGCCTTCCGGGCCGGTGGTGGGGCCGCAGTAAAGCCGGACATTGACGCCCGGTTTTTCGTGCAGGCCGAGGACGGTGGAGGCGGTGTTTTCCTGCGCGCCGCCAACGATGAGGCGGGTGATGACATGCGCGACGCGCATGGGTTAAGGCTTGCTGCCTTGCAGTTGTTTCACCCGGGTTTGAACCCGCTGGAGTTCCTCCGCTGGAACGGACTCGGGATCAACGTATTTCAAAAACAGGGTGTAGTTTGTCAACTCTTTGCCATTCTGGTTTTGCTCCTTTGCGATCAGGGCGAGGCGATAGTAGCTGCGCGGGTCGTTGGGGGCGAATGACTGCAACGTGGAGAAGTCCTCCTTGGCTAGGTCGTATTGATTGAGGGCCATGTGCGATTCGGCGCGGTTGAGCAGGATTTCCTCATGGTTGGGGTTGTCATCAAGCAGGGTGTCGAGCAGGGTGACGGCTTTCCCGTGCTGACTCATTGCCATGTAAATGGTGGCTTTCTGGAATGTGAAATTGTCGGTGTCGGTCCGTTTGATTGCGTCATCGATATGTTTCAGTGCCGAGTTGAAGTCGCCCTTTTCGGTGTAGGTTGCGGCAATCATTGAAATCAAGTTGGATTCCTCCTGCGAATTGGCCAACTCCAATGCCGACTGATACACCTCAACTGCTTTGTCGTAGCGTTTCAGCCTGGAGAGCAACTGGCCCTTGTCGGTCAGCGTGGCCAAGTCGTCCGGGTTGTCCTTGAGCCAGTTGTCCAGCAGCGCCAAGGCTTTCGTGTTCTGGTCGTGATCGAGATGAAAAGCCAGCATGGTGTGAAGGCCCCCGAGGGAGTTCATGTGCGGCTTTAATCGCTCGGCCAAATATTTTTCGGCTGCGTCCGGGCCGGAAGCGGCCAGCAACAAACCGGCTTCGAGTCGGATCAGTTTGATTTGCTGGTCAGGCGTAAATGGATTCGCCTCGTTCATTTTGGCGAGGCGCTCGATAAAGAGTTTCGCCTTATCGGGAAGCTCGTATGACACAAACATATCGGCGATGAAAAAGACGGGATCGGGTAACGTCTTGGCGAGTTCGGCGGCCCGCGTCAGTTCGTGGTAGGCCTGGCGAATCTGGGTTTTTCGCGCGAAGTTTTGGCCAAGCTGAAAGCAGGCCTGTGTCAGATCGAACGGGCCGTACGTCTTCAGGGTGCTGTCGATCCGGGATAGGGCCAGAAGCTCGTCATCACCGATTAGTCGATCCAGTTCCTTGTCAAATTCGTAGTCTGATTCGGGGTTGGCCTGACGTAGATTGGCTTGGGCCACCACGTTCCCTTTCGGGCTTCCCCGATAGATTTTGCAGGCGGCGAGGAAGAGTTTCTCGGCAGCTTCCGATTGGTTGTTGCGGATGAGATCCACTCCCCGTTGGTTTAGGTTTCGGGAGAGCCAGCCCATGATAATTAGTGAATCGAGAAACTGGTTTTTACGGAGTTGTTCGCTTTCCTTGGCGAAGTCATCGAACTTTTTCTCGATGGCTTCAGCGACGCTTGAGTTTTCAGTCACCTGGTCTATCGTCAGCGCTGGCTTGTCCAGTGAATCGGCCCCAGAGGGGTAGGGGCGCAACCGAAAAACCCCCTTGTCGGGTTCCAGGTAAAACTGCTCAAAGTAATATCCAAAGCTTGGGTGAAGGTAGTAAATCGGTGTTTTTGCCGCTGTAATAGCGTTAAGCATATTGAGGATCTGCAAGTCATCGATGCGCTTGGCCTCGAGCACCTCTTCCGGCGGGGATGGCCAAAGGGAGTTACTGCGCTTGGCCAAGCGCACTTGATAGTCGGGCGATGCCAATAGGTCAGTTTGGATCAGCATGGTCTGCCCTCCTGATTTTGACCGGGCCAACTCCGCATGAAGAAGCTGGATTTGCGGGCTCATGCCGTTGTCTGCAAACAGGATGGCCTTACCGTTGGGCAGACTGTCAGTCAGCCATTTTGCGTAGGTGCCGGTGATATCGTTTTTGTTGTTGGCAAAGATGGTTCCCGCATTCTGCCAAGCCAACACCCCGATGACCACCAGGGCGGCGCCTTGCAACCCGATGTGCAGGCCACGGTTCAGGGCCTTGCTCAACTCAGAGGGTTTGTGCCATTTCCGGACTTCCTCCTTCCCTGACAACAACAACAGGTATCCCAAAAAATAACCGATGCTCAGCGCGCCCAGATAGTAGAATGTCAGGAACGGAGCGCCGATGCCGGTGACTTGTGGCAGATTGACCAGTTTGCGCGGACTGACCACGTGGTCGAACGCCACATAAATGCATACTGCGAGGAATAGGAAGTGCACCAACCGAAGGAGGGCGGTCGTAATTGCGGAGGCTGCCGCGTTGGTATCACCGAAGTTCGCAGGCCAACGAATGCTCACCAGCAGCAGCGGGAGGATCGCGGTGGAAGCCATCACCAACACCATCAGCCGCTGGCTGAACAGGCTGCCGAGGAATGATTTCTGCAATCCAAGGTTTGCCATCAACACATCCAGGAAATTTTCTCCACTGCCGGAGAGCACGGCGACCACCGGCAGCAACAGGTAAAGCGACAGGCCGACCAAGGCATTCAGCGCCAGCTTCAGCGGCACGCCTTCTCGGAACAACTGCATGCGCGCCGTCCAGAGCAGCGCGACACAAAAGAGCGGCAAGAATCCCACCATGCCCCAGTTGTTCGTGATGCCCATCGCGTACACGAGCACGGCCCGAGTCAGCCACCGGGTCTTGTGACCGATCCGGTATTCGAGCAGGCAGCGGATGACGAAGGCGAACAATAACACGTTGAGCATCTCGCCAGTGCCGGCCGTTGCGTGCTGCCAGAAACTCAGTTGCAGCCCGCACACCATCGCC
>JABGZB010000451.1 GCA_018674955.1 Verrucomicrobiota bacterium
GATTTGTGGCAACTCAGCTTTGGCTGGCGACTGGAATGCCCACCACTCACGAGCCATGGCCCAATCGATCTGGGCCTCGGCCTTGCTTTCGGCGTTCCCCATTCTTGGGCAGACGACAAAAAAGAAGGAGAATAATCCGGCTAAGGCGGTTGATAACCAAATCCGCCCGCACCTAACACCATTCATTCTTGTTCTCAAAACGTTGCGGAAATCTAAGTCTTATTAAACAGGAGAACAACCCCTATGAGGGAGAATATTGCCGATTTTAGTGAGGCGTTGATGGTTGACGCATCGGCCATTTCGTCGTTTGCTCTGGCCGCTCACTTTTATGAAAAAGACATTGTTGACTTGGGTTGCTGTTTTACTCTGCGTGGTTACCGCTGGCGCCGCCCAGCGGCCGAATGTGGTTTTGGTGATCACCGATGACCAGGGCTATGGCGATTTGTCGTGCCATGGGAATCCGGTTCTGAAGACACCGCATCTGGACAGGCTGCATGCGGACAGCGTGCGGTTGAGCGATTATCACGTGGCGCCGACCTGTTCGCCGACGCGTGCGGCGTTGATCACCGGGCATTGGACGAACCGCACCGGCGTGTGGCACACGATCATGGGGCGCTCGATGCTGCGCGATAATGAGGTGACTATTGGGCAAATCATGGCCGATGGCGGCTATCACACGGCGATGTTCGGTAAATGGCATCTGGGCGATAATTACCCATACCGACCGGAGGATCGCGGATTCCAGGAAGTGCTGCGCCACGGCGGCGGGGGCGTGGGACAGACACCCGATTACTGGGACAATGCCTATTTTGATGGTTCCTATTTTCACAATGGCAAATCGGTGCCGGTGAAGGGTTTTTGCACGGATGTTTTTTTTGATTACGCGAAGCGCTTCATTCGCAGGGTTAAGGATGACGAAAAGCCGTTCTTTGTTTACCTGTGCACCAATGCGCCGCATGGGCCGATGCATTCGCCGGTGAAATCCAGCGCGCCTTACGCCAAGCAGGGCGAGGGTGTGGCCAACTTTTTCGGGATGATTTCCAACATCGACGACAACGTCGGTTCGATGCGGGCGTTCCTGAAAAAGGAAGGGCTCGCTGAGAATACCATCTTCATTTTTACCACTGACAATGGCACTTCCAGTGGTGCGAACGTGTACAATAGCGGCATGCGTGGCCGTAAAGGGAGCGAGTATGATGGTGGACATCGTGTGCCTTTTTTTATGCACTGGCCCAAGGGAGGGCTAACAAAAGGGCGTGACGTGGACATGATCACTTCCTACGTCGATATTGTTCCAACCCTGATTGACTACTGCGATGTGCCCGCTCCCAAGGGTGTGAAGTTTGACGGAGTTAATATCCGCCCTTTGATCGAAGGCAAGGCCAGAAACTGGCCTGACCGCATCCTGATTACTGATTCACAACGGGTGCGTGATCCCATCAAGTGGCGCAAGAGCGCGGTGATGACCGATCAATGGCGGCTAATCAATGGCAAGGAATTGTATGACATCAAGGTGGACCTCGGCCAAAAGAAGAATGTGGCTAGTGCCAACCCTGAAGTGGTGAAGCGTTTGACTAAACGCTATGATGCGTGGTGGGAGGAACTGGTGCCAACATTCGGAGAACCGACTGCGATTTATTTGGGCCACTCTGATCCCGCAGCTAATCCTGCGCGCCTCACCTGCCACGACTGGATTGCCGATGGTAGTACTCCGTGGAACCAGCGGCATATCCGGAGTGCAGAGAAGCGCCCCAGTAACACCGGTTTTTGGGCGGTGGATGTAAAGAATGCAGGCACCTACACGGTGGAACTGCGCCGTTGGCCCAAGGAAGCGAATCGGGCTATTACCGCTGAGCTGAAAGCAGGTGCGGACGTGCCGGGCCAGAAGGCTTTTCGCGCGGTGCCCGGCAAATCCTTTGCGGCGGTAAAGGCACACCTGAAACTGGGCAGAAAGGAATTGACCCTGCCAGTGGAACCAGGAGCCAGGAGCGTTACTTTCAAGCTCAAGCTCAAGCCCGGTCGCGATGAATTGTGGGCCAAGTTTAGCGATGCAGCAGGTGTGCCCATGGGCGCCTTCTATGCGTACGTTACCAAGGTGAAGTAGGTAGATAGTAACGCACTTCTAGCCAACTCTTGCGTCTTGTAGTAAGCTGCGTAAGCTTCCGCCGACCATATTTATCCATGAAAACCAAACTCTCCCGCCGCCGTTTCCTTACCTCTTCCACTGTTGCCGCTGTGGCGTCGCCGCAGCTTTTGCTGGCCAATAAGAATCCCAAGCAAATCGTCATAGGCGAGGGTGATCATCGTTACGAGGTACAGCATGGCTGGGCGCGGTTGCCGGACAATTACACTTGGCAAACAACCCACAATGTGGCGGTCGATGCCGAGGGTTTGCTCTATGTCATCCATGAGGGACGCGAGAACCAGAAGGATCATCCTTCCATTTTTGTTTTCGACCGGAAGGGTAAGTTCATCCGTGCCTTTGGGGCGCAGTTTCAGGGGGGTGGCCATGGCATTGAGGTGCGAACAGAGGGAAGTGAGCAGTTTCTTTACGTCTGCGCCTATCAGCAGGTGAAGTCTTTTGCCAAGCTTACTCTCAAAGGCGAGACGGTTTGGGAAAAGTACGCGCCGATGGACAGCGGTGTATACCGCAAGGACGAGGACAAAATACGCGTGAAACGCTGGGGCCGTGATGCTTTTATGCCAACGAACTTCGCGTTCCTTGATGACGGTGGTTTTCTGCTTACAGACGGCTACGGCTCCTGGTACGTGCATCGTTATGACAATGAAGGGAACTGGGTTTCCAAATTCGGCGGCCCCGGCGAGGGGGTAGGAAAGTTCAACTTACCACATGGCATCTGGATTGACCGCCGTCCCGGCCGCAAGGAGCGCATAGTCATCTGCGATCGAGCGCATCACACGCTGCAGTATTTCAATATGGATGGCAAATACCTCGAGACTCTCAGGGGTTACGGTCTGCCGGCTAATTGCGACACTTACAAAAACCTCATGCTTATTCCAGAACTTCACGCGCGCGTGACTTTGCTTAACGAAAAGAACGAAGTCGTCGTTCAACTTGGCGAAGACGTCGAGCGCGTCACCAAGACAGTGAAAGGCGTGCGCAACGATCCTCGGAAATGGATCGACGGCAAGTTCGTCCACCCGCACGACGCCTGTTTCGACCACGACGGCAACATCCTCGTAGCCGAATGGGTGGCGACCGGGCGTGTGACTCGCCTCCGTCGATTGAGTTAGTAATGAAAAACTATTTTCGCTTTTACTTTGGCTTTCACTGCGTTGTTTAGCGGATATCACCTCAAAATCACTCAAGTGCCATGAAACCATTCATAACAATTCTTTTTGGTAGCTTTCTTCCCCTGTTTGCGCAGGCCGCGCAGCCAAATATCGTACTCGTCTTCATAGACGACATGGGGTGGGGGGATTTTTCCTGTTTCGGAAATGAAGCTGCGAAGACGCCGCACATTGATCGCTTGGCCAAGGAGGGCGTGCGGTTCGAGCAGTTTTATGTGAACTCGCCTATCTGCTCGCCGTCACGCACGGCGATTTCAACGGGGCAATATCCGCAGCGCTGGGGCATTACCTCGTTTCTCGCGCATCGCGACATGAACACCCGGCGCGGCATGGCGCAGTGGCTCGATCCCAAGGCGCCGATGCTTGCGCGGTCGCTGAAGCGGGCCGGTTACGCCACGGGCCATTTCGGGAAATGGCACATGGGCGGCCAGCGTGATGTGGTCGAGGCGCCGGCGATCACCGAGTACGGATTTGATGCCTCGCTCACCAACTTCGAGGGCATGGGACCAAAGCTGCTTCCGCTCACGCTCAAGCCGGGATGGGCGGAGCCGCGCCGCATCTGGGCAGATGCCGAGCGGCTTGGTCAGGGTACGCGCTGGATGTTGCGATCGAAGATCACAGCCGGCTTTGTGGACGAAGCGATTCCTTTTATTCAAAAAGCTGTGAAGATGAAGAAGCCGTTTTACATCAATCTCTGGCCGGATGACGTGCACAGCCC
The DNA here is from genome assembly GCA_018674955.1 of Verrucomicrobiota bacterium. GTDB lineage: Bacteria > Verrucomicrobiota > Verrucomicrobiia > Limisphaerales > UBA1096 > UBA1096. Next base: position 4,031 of record JABGZB010000451.1, read on the forward strand.
GTTTTGGCCGCCGGTGGACAAATGGGCCGATGGCAAGCGCGGCCTGTACCATTCCGTGCTTCAGGAGATGGATAGCCAACTCGGTAAGCTCTTCGACCACATCAGAAGTGATTCCGCGCTTCGCGACAATACACTCGTGCTTGTCTGCTCCGACAACGGCCCCGAAATGGGCGCTGGTTCGGCCGGGCCATTCCGCGGCTTCAAGACACACCTCTATGAAGGGGGCGTGCGCTCCTCGCTCGTTGCTTGGGGCGGGCCGGTGGCGAAGAGGAATTACGTGAATCGGGTTTCGGTCTTTTCCGCCATTGATCTCGTGCCCACGCTGCTGAACCTAACAGGCACACCGCATCCCAAGGGCGTAACTTTCGACGGCGAATCGCTGCCGGGCACGCTGCTCGGTCAATCCACCGACTCGCGCAAGGCTCCGATTTATTTTCGCCGCCCGCCTGATCGTGATTCATTTTACGGCGACAAAGATTTGCCCGATCTGGCTGTACGCAAGGGCGACTGGAAATTCCTCTGCGAATACGACGGTACTGACCCACAACTCTACAATCTTAAAACCGACCGCGGCGAAACCAAAAACCTCGCCTCCGGGTATCCAAAACTTGTCGGCAAACTTACTAAAACACTCATCGCATGGCACAAATCCCTCCCACCCGACAACGGCCCGCAACTCACTGGCCAGTTCCGCCGCACGCCAACCAAAAAACCGAAGGGAAAATAAACCTGACGCGGACGTGTTAATGGGTCAGGCTGCGGCTGCGTCATGAATAGACAAATGATTACTTCCTGTTTAACTCGCGCTTTAACTTTGGTGGCCGTGGTTGGCTTGGTATCTGCACAAGCGGAGGAAAAGCAAAAACCAGTGAGGGCATTGCTGATCACCGGCGGTTGCTGTCACAACTATAAGTTCCAAAGCAAGGCGTTGATAGAGGGTGTGGCTAAGGAGGCCAAGGTTGAGTGGAAGGTGGTCAACGAAGGCGGCACTGGAACCAAGGCCAAGATTGATCTTTATAGCGATGCCGACTGGGCCAAGGGCTACGACGTGGTGGTGCATAACGAGTGCTTTGCCAACACGGTTGATGAGGATTACATCCGTAGTATCACCCACGCCCATAAGGAAGGCGTACCGGCGGTGGTGATTCACTGCGCGATGCACACTTATCGCGCGTCCAAAACCGAAGACTGGCGCCAGTTTCTTGGTGTGACCAGTCGCCGTCATGAGCATCAAAGTCGTTATCCGGTAAAGAAGGTTGCTTTGAAGCACCCGATCCTGAAGGGCATGCCGGAGGATTGGGTGACACCGAAGGATGAGTTGTACGTGATTGAAAAGATGTGGCCGAAAGCCA
>JABGZB010000452.1 GCA_018674955.1 Verrucomicrobiota bacterium
CCGAAATGTCTCGATGGTTAACTCCATTGGTGTTGGGGGAAAAGCTAGCCCCGTTTGGGCCGATGTAAAAACAAAAGAACGGTCAGTCGCCGGAGGCCTCTCTTTCGCGAAGTCGGCGGAGCAGTTTGCGGACGTCCAGCGCGCCACCCACGATGACTAGTACGGATAGAATCGCGAACAGGCCGCAGGTGCCGATCAGGGTCACTTTCCAGATGCCTTCCCAGCCGGTTTCCCTGTGTAGGAGGATCATCCCGGCCGTGACCAGCGTAACGACAAGCACGGCGAGCACAGTCTTGAGCAGAATGAATACCCATGCGGGCGTGACCGGCTTGGGGGGCGGCAACGGCGGGGGAGTCACGACGGGAGGCGGCATCACCGGAGGTGGGGCCAAATCGGTGGGCGCAATGGGTTCGTCACTCATTGGTGGCCTCCTTTTGTTTGCGATCCGGGACAATCAGTGAACCGAGGATGAACACAAACAGCGTGAAGCCGATCGTCATCAACCCGACGCGGGCACCGGAGAGCGGCTTGTAAAATGACACCGTGTCGCCGGCACGCGGCTCAAAATCTGGCCAAGCGCGGGCCGTCGCCTCACCCGCCCAGCTTGAATCGACCTCGACCGTTTGCGCTTGGCCGGCTTGGCCTCGCACCACGGCGGTCCATCCCTCCAGTTCATCGTGGTCCCACGGCTTGGCCTGCTCGAATGGTGTCATCACAAAATCAACGACCATGTCACGGAAAGCGGATTCCTCGATCTCATCCGGTTCCTCGAACTTGTCGTACTTGATCGTTTTCTCCTCGAAGGAGGTGATGTTGCGCTCGGCGATGCTGCCCGGGATGTATGTGTGAACGTAGGCCTGCACCGGGCCAAGGCCAAACACCGCCGTGACGCCGACGAGCAGCGCGAGTACCGCGCCGGTCGAGCTGGCTCGGTGCCAGTACAGCCCGCCGAAGAGCAGCGAAAATGCGCCGGTAAAATAGATCGCGCCGGTCACAGCCATGTAATCCCAAATATCCTCCTCGCCGGTGTAGAACAGGCCCCAGTAAAGGATGTACAGTCCGATTAGCACGATGAGAATACGGGTGATCTTGATGCGGGTCGGGTTGTCGAGCCGCTCCTTGAACAGCGGCGCGATGATGTCCTGCGTGATCACTGTGCTCCAGCAAAGCAGATAGCCGTCGTGCGTGGACATGAAGGCGGCAATCATCGCAGCGGTGATCAGCCCGATCAGCCCTGCCGGAAGGATGCGTCCGAGGAAAATCGGCATGGCGTAAAGATTATCCACCGCCTCGACATCGGCGTCCGCCGGGGAGAAAAGCTGCTGCAAGTCCGGCGCCTTGGTCATCACGAACACGAACGCGCAGACGCCGAGCAGGTTTGGGATGATCATCCGGATGGCGAACGAGATGGACGACCACGTGTACTGTCGCTTGAGCGAGGCGGTGCTCTCCATGGCCAGCGCGCGGGCGACGGCGGTGGGCCACAGCGCGCAGTTCACGATGCCGAGGAAAAACATCCACCCGACGTACTCAAAACCAAAACTACTTTCGGCCGCGACCGGGTTGAAACCAGCTTCACCCTTGTGAATGCGGACGGTATCGAAAAGATTATCCCACCCGACACTCTCTATCGCAAGCCAACCGGCGACGAGGATGCCGGCAGACAGGATGACAAACTGGATGTAGTCGGTGATCACCACCGAAATCATCCCGCCGATGACTGTGTAGACGAGCACCAGCGCCAGCAACACAACCATCACCACTTTGAGAGCGTTGCCGCCGGGGTCCATGCCGGTGATACCGACGATGAACATCGCGCCTACCTTGAGGAACAGGCCCATGTTCAGCAGTCCGCCAAACGCCAACATGACGCCTCCGAGGATTCGAGTGCGGCGGCCGAAACGTTTCTCGTAATACTCGGGTATCGTCAGCACCTTGTGCTCGCGCAGTCGCACGACGATGAAGCCGGTCAGGCCGATGAACAACGCCACGATGCCGGCGATAACGCCGATGTGGAACGCCGCGAAGCCGGCTGTGAATCCTTTTTGCGCGCTGTACATCACCGTGATGAGGCCCATCTCGGTGCCGGTCAGCGTGGCAACGCCCAGCCACGTGCCCACCGCGCGCCCGGCACTGACGAAGTTTGTCATGTTGCCGGCGTAGCGCTTGACGAAAAAGGCGATGCTGACCGAGAGCAGCAGATACACCGCGACAATCACCCAGTCGATGGTGCCGAAGTTGGTTTGGCTGGTGGCGTTGGTGAGGGCGGATTCCATTCGGGTTACTCCACGAGGAGCAGTCGGAAAAAGTGGGCCTCGCCGGCCGGAAGGTCAACCTCGACCTGCTGCGGGCCGTCACTTTTCACATCGACCTCCAGCACCGATTCCCACGCCGCTTGGCCAAGCGCGGGGGTGGACTGGATTTCGATCAACCGGCCCTGTGACGCCGCGAAAACAAGACTAAGCTTGCCGTTGGCTAGGCTCACGGCGCCCAGACGCAACGCACTGGCTGCATCGCCGGGATCGGTTCCGGCGAGGTATTCGCTAAGGTTGGTCAAGCCGTCGCCGTCGGCATCGCCGTCGGCGTCGTTGCTATTATTGGGATCGAGTCCGAAGGCGGTTTCCCACCCGTCCGGCATGCCGTCGGCGTCGGTGTCCGCCACCTCATCAGAGCTGTTTGCGCGGCCGGGGTTCGGCGCGGCCGCCTTCCAGTTGACCGGGTCGTTGGCAAACTTATTGGCGTTGGCACGCTGCAGCGTGGCACCGAGACCGTCGGCCTCGTTTGGCCAAGGTGCGGTGTCGCTGAAGGTGACTTGGTCTACAAGAATGTATGGCACGAAACCGGCGTCGTCATGCTGTAAACCCTGCGGCGGGTCCGGTTTGTACAGAGCCACCGTGTCGCCGCCGTTGGCCAGTTGCCCGCGCAACGGGCCGAGGATGGGCACGCCGTCTGGGATGCCAAGGCGCTTGGCCATGCTCGCGGTTTTTTCAGGGTCTTTCACCGGGTTGAACTCGATCAAAACCACGTAACCACCCGGCGGCAACAGGAAGCCGCGCGGGAACTCGAAGGTCGTGCCGCCATCGATCAGCCAAGTGTTCTCCGGGTGCAACGGGTCGTACAGAGGCACGGTCGTGTTGGTGTTGTTGTGCAGTTCGATGAACTCGTCATCCGGCGTGCCGGCGCCGAGAGGCAGCGGGGCAGGGTGGTACATGATCTCGTGTATCACCACCGGGCCGACCTTGGCGTCGGTGTTGGCCGCGCCGTCGCCCTTGCGGAAGGCCGACACGGAGGAGGGGTCGTCCACGCCGAAGGTCGGCTTGGTCAGCGCGGTGAACTGATCCCCGATGCTGGTTTTCACGCGGCCAAGGGAGACGCCGTTTTGCGTCGCACCAAACTCAATGATGGCGCGGTAGCCGGTCAGTTTGCCTGAGCCGTTCCCCTCGGAGAGGATGACCTTGTCGCCGTGGGCGGAGTTGAGCGCGAAGCTGTGCTCCGCTCCTGGTGCCGGGTTGAACTGCGCCTCATAAAAGACCATCACGCCTTGAGCCGTCAACGTGGTGTTGGCGGGAATCCTGTATTTTTTCAGGCTCGATTCCGAGTTGCTGATCCACCAGTTGCCAACGTCGACTGGGTTGTCGGAGAGATTTCTAAGCTCGATGGCATCCTCGAACGGCGGATCGGTGTGGGTGAGCACCTCATTGATGACCACGTTTTCCACCGGCAGATGATTGGGTTTTTCCGGAGTGGGGGTGCTGGGGAATTTCGTGATACGTGTGGCGCCGTCGGGCAGTCGTCCCTCTGATTCGCCGAGTATGGTTTTGGAGATCTGCTGCTTGTCCAACAGTGACCTTGTTCGGCTGTAAAGTGCAATCGGTTC
>JABGZB010000453.1 GCA_018674955.1 Verrucomicrobiota bacterium
CAAGTCTAGGCGAAGGGGCCAAGCGCTCAAGCCAAGAAAAACAGCATGACGAGATTGACGTACAGAGCCGCCAATAGATCATCGATTGTGACGCCCCAGCCGCCGGGGAGTGCCTGGCTTGGCCCGATCGGCCACGGCTTGGCGATGTCGAACAGCCGGAACAGCAACACGATGGCCACCGACCAATGCCAAGTCGATTCGCCGAAAAAAAACCACCACTCCGGCATCGTGCCGTTTGTGAAATCCAGCGACGAAACCCAGCCGGCAAAACAGAGTGGCACCGCGACGATCTCGTCGATGACGATCGAGCCGGGGTCGCGCAGACCGAGGATTGTCTCCGCACGCCCACAAAACCAAACCGATGCCACGCTGAGCAACAACAGCGACCCGACGAAAAATGCAAAGCTCCCCGGCAACAGCAGCAGGATGAACAGCGGCAAGCCAAGCAATGTGCCGACCGTGCCCGGCGCCACCGGCGAGCGGCCGGTTCCCAGCCCCTGCGCGATGAGAAGAATGAGCCTGTCCACGGGTCAGCAGTCGTTGAGGTACACCTCGCGGTTTTTCCAGAGGTACAGAAACCCGGAGAGGGCTGTCAGCACCACGGCGACCCATTTTGAAATCTCCGCCACCCACCAAGCCCATGCGTGGCCGGCGATCTCGAACGCGAATAGTTGACCGACGATCCCCCAGTCGGCGTGACTGTGCGTGACGAGCAGCGCTATGATCGCCGTGATCTGAAAGATGGTCTTGTTTTTGCCCTGTCGTTCCGCTGCCAGAACGATGTTTTTGCTGGCGGCCAACAACCGCAGCCCGGTGATGGCCAACTCGCGCGCGACGATCACTATGACCATCCACGCCGGCATCCACTCCAGTTCGATGAAGGCGATGAACGCCGAGCAGATCAGCACTTTGTCGGCGAGAGGGTCCATCAGTTTTCCGAAATCCGTCACCAGATTTCGGCGACGAGCGATGATGCCGTCGAATAGATCAGTCAAACTGGCGGCTACGAAGAGCACCAACGCCGCCGTGATGTGAAACGGAAATTTGACGAACATCGCAAGTAGAAAAATCGCGGTCAGGATCAGGCGGCTGACGGTGAGTTTGTTGGGCAGGTTCATCGCGTGTCGCTTGGCCAAGCTGCGCTAAATCGGCTCGGCGATCAAATCGTAATCGGTGTGGTCGGTGATTCGCACGTCGGCGAACTGGCCAAACGGCAACTCGCCGCGCACCAGCACGCGTCCGTCTATGTCCGGCGCGTCGGCCTCCCCCCGCGCGATGAGGCACGGGCCAAGGTTGGGCGCGTTATCGCTGTCCTCGGAGCGGATGTGGCCGTGCTCCCACGAAGTCATCGTCGCCTTCTGAAGTTCCTCCGCGTTGGCTTGTTTCTCGACGAGCACGCGCTTGGTCTGACCCACCTGCGCCGCCGCGATCTCGCGGCTGATCTCAAGCTGCGTCGCCATCGCGCATTCGTGTCGGGCTTCCTTTTGCGCGTCAGTCAACTGGCTCTCCATTGCGCCGGCCTTAGTGCCGTCCTCCTTCGAGTACGCAAACACGCCCAGTCGCTCGAAGCGAACGTCGCGCATGAAATCAAGCAGTGACTCGAAATATTCCTCCGTCTCGCCGGGGAACCCGACGATGAACGTCGTCCGCAGCGCGATGCCGGGGATGCCTTCCCGAATGCGCCCGATCAAGTCGCGGATGTATTGCCCGCTGGTTTCGCGCCGCATCCGCTCGAGCATCGCGTCGTGAATGTGCTGCAACGGCATATCGACGTACTTGGCCACTTTGTCGCACTCGGCGATCGCGGAGATGATCTCGTCAGTCCAGTGCGCCGGATGGGTGTAGAGGATGCGAATCCAGAATTCGCCGTCGATGCCGTTGAGTTCGCGGATCAAGCTCGCCAGCGTCGAGGCGTCCGCCGGCAATTCACTCGCCGCTGCGTTGAACCGCTCCGGCGACGAAATATTCGCCCTATGCCCGGGCCGCAAATCGAGCCCGTAATAGGTCGAGTCCTGCGAAATCAGGTTCAGCTCCTTCACGCCGTCGGCGACGAGTTGCCGAGCTTCCTGCACGATGTCCGCCTGGCTGCGGCTGCGGTGCGAGCCGCGCATGCGTGGGATGATGCAAAAACTACACGGATGATTGCAGCCCTCGGCAATCTTCACATACGCGAAGTGATCCGGCGTCAATCGAAACCGGGGCGTCTCAAATGCCGGGATGTAATCGGGCCGCGAGTGAATATCGACCAACGGCTCGCCCGGCAGCGTGGCGGTAAGTTCGGCGACTTGCCGCTTGGTCTCGTCGATGCTTGGTTTTTCCTCCGCTTGGCCAAGCCGCGATCCGCGATTGCCGACCGCCTGCCGCACGATGTCGCCGACCTGCTCGACCTGGTCGATACCCATGAACGCATCCACCTCCGGCATCAGATTGGGCAGCTCCTTCCTATAACGCTGTGACAGACAGCCAGAGACGATCAGCGCCTGGCCACTGTTGGCGTGCTCCCGAACCTCCGCCGACTCGAGGATCGTATCGACGCTTTCCTCCTGCGCAGCGTCGATGAACGAACAGGTGTTGATGATGAGCGCGTCGGCGTCGGCATTTTCATTGGTTATCTCGAAGCCCTCCTTCAGCAGCGAGCCCATCATCACCTCCGCATCGACGAGATTCTTGGCGCACCCCAGCGAGATCATTCCTACCTTCAGCGGCGTTTGTTGTTCGGTTTCACTACTCACCCGGCACCCAAGCTAAAGTCAACCCACGCCCAACTCAACCCTGCTCGCCGTTGGGCGCGAGGCAGTCTCGGAAAAACCCGAGCAGTTGCTCGTAAGCAGCGGCGTGATCGGTGCGCCCACGGATGTACTCCCGGATGTCGCCATGAAGCCGGTTGCCGGCGGCGAACCACTTTACCTGCTCTATGAAATCATCGACCGTCTTTGCCAAGCGGCCGTTGCGGCCGTCCTTGATGATTTCATTGTAGCCGGAGATGTCGAACGCCACCACCGGCACGCCGAGGCTGTTGGCCTCGCGCGGCGTGTAGGCGTACGTCTCGCCCCACTGGCTGGTGCTGATGAACAGGTCCGCGCCCGCGTACGCTGCCGGCATGGCCAGACGATCGACGTGACCGTGCGCGTGAACATTTTCGTGCTGCCGCGCTGCTTCCGAAACCAAGCTGCTCAACTCGCCTTCGCCGCAAATGTGCCACTCGACCTTGGCTGCGTGCGATTCGTTCACGCGCTCGATCACTTCGAGCAGTTGCGTGACACCCTTCTGCCCGGTCAACCGGCCCGCCCAGAGTATGTTAAACTTTGCGGCGTCCACCGCGAACGGCGGCTTGGTTTGTCCGGTCTGTTCGGCGTAGCCAACGGCGTCGAACGGGTTCGGGATTTGCACCACCGGATGATCCGGGAACTGTCGCTCGATCGCCGCGGTGTCACCGCCCGAGATGGTGTGGAACCCCGCCACACCCTTGGCCAGGCGCGTGTACAGCGGCGAGGCGTAGAGCAGATTGTGCAGCCTGCTGTGCAGCGTGCTCGCGCCGATGAAACGATGAGGACAGTGACAACCAAACACCACCGGCGGCACGTTGCCGTAGCCGACGCACGCACGAAACAAAAACGCCTCGGTGATCTCGTTGCGGCTGTAAACCAAGTCATATTGGCCAAGCATCTCGCGCAGCTCGGCGAACGTGGCGCACTGCACATACCGCGCTTGACTAAGCCGCTGCTCGATCGCCTCTCGCGGTTCGCGAAAGATGGTGGCGCGGTCGAATCGCCGGAAAAAATAGAGCGAGTGCAGCCGCCCGTAGCGGAGATTGAACGCCTCGTCCATCGTCACGCAGTCGGCCTCCACGCCGGGCAGCGACGCAAGATACGCCG
>JABGZB010000454.1 GCA_018674955.1 Verrucomicrobiota bacterium
ACGCTACGCGGTGCTAATCCACGACACCATCAAGGCGATTGATCACGCCAAAGAGTTCAGAGACTTGCAGAAAATTCTCGCAGAGGGGTGGTGACGTTGGCAGGCATACAATCCAGCCTTGGAACTTCAATTAGTTTGATTTCCTCAATCGAACTTTCGTTTTCGATAGTCGCCGATGCCGGGGGCGTCTTTATTTACCTCCGGGCCGAAGTAGCGTAGCAGTACCAACGGTTCGGTGTCGCTGGTGTTCTCGAAGGTGATGCCAGCTTTGGCGCCGGCTTCGGTGCAGAAGTATTCATCCTCGGTGAGCTCGTGAAAACGGATGAGTTTTGGGCTGTTAAGTGCCTGGCCGTTGATGGAGCCTTTGCCCTGAACACAGATGCCGCTCCATGCACCCTTGTCTTTCACGGTGCATGTTACGCCGGGATCGACGGTGAGTTCCTTGGCGGTGAAAAGCTGCTCCTTTTTGATTCGGCCGTAGACGATCCAGCGATCGACGTAACCCTGCTTGCGGGTATCGGCCACCGGGATGGGCTCTAGGTAATGGCTGTCCTTGAAATTTTCGTTGGTGTTGCCGGCCCAGTCGAGTTGGTTGACGATGAAGTCGAGGTCGCGGTGCTTTTTCTTCGGCATGTCCTTCACGAGCAAACTCCACGGCACTTCGCGGCCTTCGACGAGGTTTTGGTACATACCGAACACGTCGCTGCCCCACTGCGGCTCGTAGGTGCAAAGACTGCCGGGGGCGTGCAGGATGCAGGGGGGGATGAGCCAACCGGTGCCGGGCTTGAGGCGGTACGCGCGGGACAGGTCGAGAATGCCGTTGTCACCTTTGTTCCAATCCGCGAGGCACTTGCGCACTTGCGCCTTCGTTGTGCCCGGCTCGAGGCCCATGAAGGTGTACGGGAAGTTATTACCCACATTGTTGTGTTGCGGCGGGAAGTAATAACTCTCCGGCTTGCCTTCCTGCCCAACCAGCTTGGCCTGTTTGGCGTTCTGGTGCATGTGATGCGGGATGGGGCCCATGTTATCAAAAAACTTCGAGTACACCGGCCACTTGCCATATTTCTTCCAGATACGTTTGCCAATGATATCCGCGCCGCACTCGGCCACCGCGTCGCGCAGCGTAAACCGATTGCGCCCGTGTACCACGTAGCTGAGGCCCTCGTCCGGCACTCGCCCCTCGTTGGCGGCCTCGGTGGTGGAGCCGAACCAACGCTCGTCGATGCCGCCGCGGTTCAGTCCGTACGCGTAAGTGTCATCCGGATGTAACTTGAGCCGCAGGCCCGGCTGTAGGAATGACCGCGGAACCCAAGCGGGAGCGAGCCGGAGCAGCCCCCCGGTTTCCTCGAGTGCGGCATCCACGTGCTTGCGGACATTTTTTTTGACGGTCTTGAGCTCTTTAACAGATGTGAGTGACATAATGATTTATAAAAAAACAGGGCGGCAATTTGCCCAAGCCAACCGCCCAAGTCGAGTTCAGAACTTGGCCAAGCGACTCTCCGCTTGGCCAAGCGCAGTCACTGGCATGCTTCGCACTCTTCGCCGTTTCGCATAGCCTCGATCGAGCAGGCCAAGCGCTCCTCGGCGGTGTGCTCTTTCTCCGGCAACTCGACGCCCTGTTTTTTCACGGCGATGGTGGCTTTCTCGATGTTCGAGGCACCCAGCGTTCGCAGGTAGTAAGTCGTCTTTAAGCCGCTTCGCCAGGCGGCGCGGTACATGTGCGAAAGCCGCTTCATGTCCGGCTTGGCTAAGAACAGGTTTACCGACTGCGACTGATCGATCCACTTTTGCCGGCGGGCAGCGGCAGCGATCATCAGCATCGGGTCGACGTCAAACGCCGTGGCGAAAAGCTCCTTCAACTCGTTCGGCACTTCGGCAATGTCGTGCAAGTCACCGTCGAGATACTTGAGCTTGTTCATCACGTCCTCGTTCCAAAGTCCCCTGCCCTTGAGGGCGTTGACCAAGTGGCGATTCAGCACGATGAAGTCGCCGGACAAGTTGCTCTTCACGTAAAGATTCTTGTAGAGCGGTTCGATGCACGGTGAGGTGCCCATGATATTGGAGATGGTCGCCGTCGGTGCGATGGCCAGCACGTTACTGTTTCGCATGCCCTGACTGGCGATTTTTTGACGGATGGGCTCCCAGTCCATCCTGCCGCCGCGCGGCACATCCACCGCTTGGCCGCGCTCCTGCTGGAGCAGATCGACCGTATCCGGCGGCAGCAGACCGCGATCCCACTTGGAGCCTTCGTAACTTTCGTAACGACCCTTTTCCCTGGCCAAGTCGCTGGACGCCTCGTAGGCGAAATAGGCGATCGCCTCCATAAACTCGTCGTTGAACTCCACCGCCGCCTCGGAGGCAAACGGCACCCCTTTTTGGTAAAGCGCATTTTGCAACCCCATCACGCCGAGGCCGATCGGGCGGTGGCGCATGTTTGCGTTGCGCGCCGGTTGCGTCGGGTAAAAGTTGATGTCGATGACGTTGTCCAGCGCGCGCACGGCGATGCGAATTGTTTCCCTCAGCTTAGCCAAGTCGAGTTCGCCGCTCTCGGTGAGATGATTGTCGAGCACGACCGAGCCCAGGTTGCAGACAGCCGTCTCGTCGCTGCCGGTGTTGAGCGTGATCTCGGTACAGAGGTTGGAACTGTGGATGACCCCGGCATGATCCTGCGGGCTGCGGATGTTGCAGGCGTCCTTGAACGTGATCCACGGATGGCCCGTCTCGAAGATCATCTGCAGCATGCGCTTCCACAAATCGATAGCGGGAATCTTCTCACCGCTCATTTCGCCGCGCTCGGACTTGGCCTCGTATGCGAGGTAGCGTCCCTCGAAATCCCTGCCGTAAGTCTCGTGCAAATCCGGCACGTCGCTCGAGCAAAACAGAGTCCAGTCCTCGCGGGCTTCCATCCGCTTCATGAACAGGTCAGGAACCCAGTTGGCTGTGTTCATGTCGTGTGTGCGCCGGCGGTCGTCGCCGGTGTTTTTGCGTAACTCGAGAAACTCCCCAATGTCGTTGTGCCATGTCTCGAGATAAGCACAACCACTGCCCCGCCGCTTGCCACCCTGATTGACCGCCACCAACAAGTCGTTGTGCAATTTCAGGAATGGAATAACGCCTTGGCTCTTGCCGTTGGTGCCCCGGATGTGACCGCCCATTCCGCGAACCGACGTCCAACTGCCCCCCAGGCCACCGGCCCACTTTGAGAGGTAGGCGTTCTCGGTGATGCCACGCTCCATGATACCCTCGATCGAGTCATCCACCCAGTACAGGTAGCAGGAAGACAACTGTGAGTGCGGCGTACCGGAGTTGAACAGCGTCGGGGTGGACGAGCAGAATCGGCGGTTTTTATAAAGGTTATACAACGAAACAACCCGTTCCTCCTTGTTGTCGACCTCGTTGTGAAACAGGCCCATGGCGACGCGCATCCAAAACAGTTGCGGTGTCTCGATGCGGCGCTCCTCGCCGCCGTTGTCAGTACGATCGACAATCAAATAACGATCGTAAAGCGTCTGGATGCCGAGATAATCAAACTCCAAGTCGGCGGAGGGATCGAGCGCCGCGCCCAGTTTCCCTGTGTCGTACTGCAGCAAGTCAGGACTGAGGCGCTTGATCTCCACGCCGTGCTGCAGGTACTCCGGCAGATACCGGGCATGCGCCTCCTTCAATGCGCCCACACCGTCGCGGAGGATGTCCCAATCGAGCACCTCCTCGTAAATATAAGTGCAGAGTAACCGGCCAGCGAACCTCGCAAAGTCAGCGTCACGCTCCATCAGCGCCTTGGCGTTCAGGAGGATTGTTGTCTGCAATTCCGCCGAAGACATTTCGCTAAAAAGTGAACGGCGCAACTCGGCCTCGATCTGCTCTTCGTTCAGGCAAAGGTCGAGGTCGATGCTCGCGTACTTGATGCGCTCGAGCAGATCCTCCCCCTTCCAAAATAGAGAACTGCCATCGGACTGCGTGATGAGCAACAACTCCTGCTGCGTGACGTCTGCAGGCCCCGCTTCGCTTTCACTCGTAACGAGTTCATCGGTGCGCTGCAGCGAACGCTGCGAACGATATAAAATATAAGCCTCGGCCACCTTGTAGTGACCGGCCTTCATCAGTTCCTCCTGGACAACGTCCTGAACCTCCTCGATATGTATGAACGCCTGGCCCGCATCCCTCACCCGCTCCGTCACCGACAGGGCAACCAATACCGCCGGCGCGCTGTCTTTCTGCTCCGAAAGGAACGCCTTGCGAATTGCGATCTCAATTTTGTTTTCATTCCAACTTACAACTTGGCTGTTGCGGCGGATCAACCGGACGCTGATTTTTTCGTCCGACTGGGCCACGTTGCGAGCCGTGTCAATCACCAGGCTGCGGGCCACGTCGTGCGCGTTGTTTTCGATCAACACCCGCTCAATGCCGCGGTGCAAATCTGTCTCCGACAGCCTTGAGTCCTCCGCTTGGCCAAGCACATTTCCCAGGAACCGCTCGCCGACCGTGCGGGCCACCTTGGCCACAAAATCCCTGTTTTCAATGGTGAAAACATCCTTCTCACCCTTGGACATCATCAAGTTGGCCAAGGCGTTGCCGACCGTGTTGGCGATATCACCCAGCGCGATATCGCGCTCACCGTCGTTTGATCGAAGCCGGAGATCGGCATCCTTCAAACCGTCTCCATTGAGAGACTCGTCCCACTTGAAACGGGATGGCGCTTCCTGCGCGGACGCCATGCGCTTGATCGCTTCATCCTCCTCGAATGTAATTTTGCTGATTGCCATGTCCGGGTGCTGTTTGGTTTGCTGCTTAAAACTATAGTTCGTCATCGCTCACCGTTTCCAGTGAGGATGCCTTCTGATACTCTGTCACTCGACCTTCAAAAAAGTTTTGCTCCTTCTTGATGTCCATCATCTCCGCGAGCCACGGGAACGGGTTTTTCACTCCCTCGTTCAGCAGCGGCAGACCGACATTCTCCAGCCGCCTGTCGGCGATGTAGTCGATATACTCCGCAAACTCCTCACCACTCAAGCCAACCGCGTTCACCGGCAGGCAGTCATTGATGAACTCCTTCTCAAGTTTCACCGCTTCCTCCATCAATTTGACCAGTTCCTGTTGGAACTCATCTGTCCACACGTCGGGATTTTCTCTGATCAGTTCCACCAGCAGATTGCGGAGCAACTCGATGTGGTTCGACTCGTCACGCAGCGTGTAGCGAAACATCTGCCCGATGCCGGGAAACTTGTTCTGCCGGTAAAGTGAGAGGATCATACCGAACAACCCGTAAAACTGGGTCCCCTCCATGCACTGC
>JABGZB010000071.1 GCA_018674955.1 Verrucomicrobiota bacterium
CCTGTGACAGAACAGACAACTCACTCATGCGATCCAGTGAGGATTGCACCTTCTGTAGGAAGCCATCTTGGGTTTGCGTAAAGGAAACAGCGTTTCCTAGGTTGGACCTGACGGCGGAGTTTCTGTTCATCTGGGCTTCAAGCTTCATGCTTTGAGCCAGACCGGCAGCGTCATCCTCCGGAGAAGTAATCTTTGATCCCGAGGATAAACGGGCCAATGATTTGGAGAGAAGGCTGGTTGAGTTCGCAAGATTGCGAGTTGCGGCCGAAGCCGTGGTATTGGTATTAATTACCATAAGACAAGTCCTTTCGTCTGAGGGTTAAAACGGCGTCCATGCCGCCGGGAAACCTTTAAGGCGCTTCCCAATGTTCCTGCGGCCTCTCGACCGCGCTGCACGACATCAAAGTCGGCAACCACCCGATTTACTTTAGAACTTTTTTCAGCATCTCCAAAAACTTGTCACAACGCTTGGCTAAGGGCATGCTTAGCGGCTTACATTTATGCATAACAATCTCATGTTGCTTCGCGTTGCCCAGGTGTCTTTCACCTTTGTTATCCTTATGCTAGGGCTTGTCCAAGCCTACTCTGGCTCCCCCGCGAACCGATTGGGCTACCTTGACGGAGATGATCCATTTCATGTTGGACTCGCGTTCCCCAAATTGACGACGCAGCAGTGGGTTGGTGAAAAAGGTGTAGAGGCCGTTGTGACTCTTGGCATCGATGACATGCGCGACCCAAAAATCTACGAGTCGTTCTGCCGCCCCATCCTGGATCGACTCAAGCAAATCGATGGCCGCGCTCCTTTGAGCATCTTTTGCAACACCATCACGCCCAGTGAACCCATTCTGCAACAGTGGCTTAAAGAAGGGCTAAGCGTCGAGGTTCACACCCTGACTCATCCCTGCCCCATTTTGGCCAAGCGCAACTTCACAGCGGCAGCCAACACCTACCACGGCGGCGTAGACTTGATGAACCACATCCCCGACAACCACCCAGTCGCGTTCCGGACGCCGTGTTGTGACTCCCAAAACACTCCCAGCCCCCGCGTATTCTCCGAACTGTTGATGCTCCGCAACCCCGCCAGTCAATTCCTCGAGATGGACAGCTCCGTGTTCAACATTTTCACCCAAGCCGACTCCACTCTTCCCGCCGCTCTCGTCACCGACTCCGACGGCAAACCCAAGTTTGAAAAATACGTTCCGTTCGATTCGTACGTCGTCACGATCGAAAACTACCCCTACCCGTACGCCATTGGCAGGCGCATTTGGGAGATGCCGTGCATGGTGCCGAGCGACTGGGAGGCGCAACACCTCCACGGCTCAAGCAACCCCGTGACGGTCGAGGACTGGAAGGATGCCATCGACGCCACCGTCCTCAAGCAGGGTGTTTTCAACTTCGTCTTCCACCCACACGGCTGGATCAAAAATACACAACTGATCGAGTGGATCGATCACATCACCGCCAAGCACGGTAGCAAGGTCAAGTTCCTCAATTTCCGCGAGGCACGCGAGCGACTCACGAACAACTTTCTTGGCGGGCAAGCGCTTCGCGCCGCCAACGGGCAGGACAACGGCGTCCGGTTGCTCGACCTCAACAACGACGGCTTCATGGACGCGGTGATCGGCAACGAGCAACTGCGGCAAACCCGCGTTTGGGATCCGCTCGCCAAGCGCTGGAAAACCACAACGTTCCCGGTGCAACTCGTGCAGATCGCCACCGACGGAACCCGCACTGACGCCGGAATCCGATTCGGCATCCTACAGCCAAGCGGCAACGCCTCGTTCTTCATCAGCAACAATCACGAGAAAGGCATCTGGCATTTCGACGGTGAAACGTGGATTGAGGATCCCGCGATGCTGCGCGGGCTTAGCCAAGCGCTGAAAACCGTCGACACCACTCGCGACAACGGCGTTCGTCTGCGCGACACGGACAACGATGGCATCTGCGAAATCATCGTCGGCAACCCGGACACCCAGGCCGTTCTCAAATGGGTGCCGGCGGGCAAGCAGTGGCAACCGGCGACATTCAATCTACC
>JABGZB010000455.1 GCA_018674955.1 Verrucomicrobiota bacterium
CCGCTCCGCCGGCGGGCAGCTTGAGCACGATTCCGACGTGTAAAGTTCCACCAGCGCAAACTGGCTGTTCTTAAGATTTCGCTTCAGCAACGGGATGTCAGCAGGCGCTTGGCCAAGTTTGTTTTTCGCCTCGTAGTCCGCGCCGTTGTCGAGCAGGAAGCGACTCATCTCCTGCCTGCCCTGGCCGTAGGCGAAGTGCAGCGGCGTCCAGTCGGTCGGGGTTCGGGTGTTGACGTATCCCTCGGGCTGAATGGCCAAATGCTGTCGGACAATCCCAATGTTCCCCTGCGCCGCAGCCTCGTGAATGGTCATCGTCGGGGGTGGTTCCTTGGCTTGGGCGACGGATGGCTCAACGGTTACCACCGGGGCATCGGTCGCTTGGCTTTCGACCTTCGCCTTGGCGGGAGCACTCTCCGCTGACCGCTCCTCAACAGCACACCCAACCAGCACCACGGCTGCGATTGTTGTGATTAGGAGGTCTTTCATTTGCCAGCGGCTTCCAGTTCCTTCTTGGTCTTGTCGCCGTGTTTGCGGAGGAGGTTGAAAATTTTAACCTGTCCTTAATTGTTAGTAAAACCCGAAGGAGTTGGCTGTCATGAAATCCAGCATTGATCAAAGGGCCGACTTGCCGGTCATATAGCCGCCATCGACGAAAAGAGTCTGACCGGTGGTGAAGCCGGATTGCCCAACCAGGAAGTAGCAATTCGCAGCGGCAATTTCCTCGGGCAAACCGACGCGTTGCATGGGGATGCCCTCAATGTAGCGCGCTCGGCTTTCACTTCCCTGGGGGTTGTTCGTGTTGAAAAGTTCCGTCTCTACTGGGCCGGGAGCCACGGAGTTGACAGTGATGCCGTGTGTGGCCAGTTCAAGGGCCCAACTGCGCGTAAAGCTGACCATGCCGCTCTTGGAGGCGGCATAACTGGTGCGGAAAGGGACACCAGCCACAACCATACTGGAGGTGAAAACAATGCGACCTTGCCCCTGATCCTTCATGTGCGGGACAACGGCCTGTGCAGCCTGCAGGGAACAACGGAGATTGATGTCGATGCAGGCGTCAAAGTGCTCCAGGGTAATATCCTCTATGGGCGCGGGGTTGACGAGACCCACATTGTTGAGCAGCCCGTCAAACTTGTGCTCAGTGGCCAGTTCATTAAAAAGTGTTACACGAGCGGTTTCGCAACCAAGATCAATAGTGTGGAAAGCGCCGGGAAAATTGTTCGGCTTGGTGCGGGCAAGACCGACAACCTGATGACCCTTTTCGGCCAGCATTTTTGCTGTGGCAAAGCCGATCCCCTTGCTGGCGCCGGTAATAAGGATGTTCATTTTCGATGGTGAGTTACTTTACTCCGTTAATGTTCACTTCTTTAATTTTTCACCCGTCTTGCCGCCGTGTTTTCGGAGGAGGTCGGCGGTTTCTTTGTGTCCTTTTGAGCAACGTTGTCGCGATGGATTCAAAGCCTTGAGCGCGATCCCTTGCCTCGACATACCAGTAGACCTCGCGGTCTGACGGGAGCGCTGCTTTCCAATATCCACCGTCCCCGTCCCTCTTCATGGGCAGCGATTTGTAGCGGTCTTTGTCGTCGTTGAATCGAACGCCCTTCTTAAAACAGTAAAGGAGACGAAGCTCCGTGATCTCCGACTGACTCTGAACAATGGCGCTCACTTTCAACTCCCCTTGCTCGACCGTTCCCATGGCCGTCAATCTTGTGATCGGCCGTCCCCAGAAACAGTGGGCGGCCCACGCTCGATAGGCGCGGACGTGTTCGTGCGTCGCCATGCCGTGACCGTAATTGGCCACGTAGGCGAAACTCTTGTCTCCTTGATAGAAGGGATAAAAACCGTGATCATCGAAGCTGTTGAAGAGCCGGTCGTTTGTGCCAATGAGATACATCACCGGAACTTTCACTCGGGAGAGGAACTGGTAGGGATCGACGTAAGCCATGTATTCGTATCCACGAGTCGTATACAGGTCCTCGATGTGGGCCATGTATTCATGCTTTGACCCGGCATGCTTTTGTCTGATCGCCGCCGGATCAGGCAGCGCCCCCGGTGCAGGACTGTGAGTTTGCATCAAGTGCAGGAAATTGCCCGGCCGCGCGATCGGCACAATCCCGCGAACCCGATCGTCCGCCGCCGCGACAATCCAGATCGATTGGGCACGCTTGGAACTGCCGGCGAGAATAAACTGCTTGGCTTTAACATCCTCAAGCTCACCCAAGGCCGTCATGGCCCGCATGTAAATTTTGGCTAGGGCAATCCAGTGAATCCAATTCGGATCGCCGGCTTCGAAAAACTTCGCGGCGGTGTAGCGGCGAATGGGGCCTTGGCCGCTCACGCCCCAATGATCGCCAGGCATGTTGGACTGGAGCAGCATGGCGGGGATGCCCAGCTTCAACGCGCTCAGGGCGCCGTATTCCCGTTCGATATCGAAATCGGCCTTCACATTTGAACTGCCGCCCTGATTGATGACAGCCAGCCCTTTCTTTGACTCGGCAATGCCTCCGACCGGAAGATAGACTTTGGCCAGATGGCGCACGTCTTCTCCACCCCAGTTCTGTGAGAAGAATTCCAATTCAATGCAGCGAATCTTCTCCGCGCTGTTTTCTGACACCGGTGCGATTTCATCCGACAGAACCTTGAGATCCAGTGTGTCTGGATTCCGCATCTCTGCCATGTCGAACACATTGGCCGGCGGAAGCTTGCTTTGGTCGGCGGCTCGGACACCGGAAAGGGCGATGGCGAAAACTGCGCCCGCCAGCACAAGCCTAAGGTAAGTCATTTTCATCGAGTTGTTTTTTGGGGGGTGCCGCTGCAACGAGACGTTTGGCGTTTGGACCGAGTTTCACAGTGTGGGGCATCTTGAATCATTCGGCCAGTTTGCAGTTGGCGCCTGACGCTTTGACTGACGGCGGTTCTTGTTGCTGAGACTCCCCACACCCCACCAACACCACGGCTGCGATTGTTGTTAGTAGGAGGTATCTCATTTCTTAAGCAATCGTGGGGAAGGCTTATCCACCCAACCGGCCTTGCGCTGGCCTTTTCCTGGGCGATCCACGTCGCCTAGATGCTCCCGGGCTTCCTCGGCAAATGCGATCAGTTGCTTCACTACCTCAGGGTTGCCAGCAGCCACGTTGTTGTCCTCATGGATGTCCTTGGACAAGTTGAACAGTTTCAACACTGTACTGCCCTCGGGCTTGCCCCAGTTGCGTTTCTTGGAATCCATAGCCAAGAACAGTTTCCAGTCACCGGACCGGACCGCTTGGAGCTGGTCCATTTGGTAGTAATAAAACACATCACGAGGGTCAGCATCCACGTTTTTACCGCTAAGGATGGGCCAGATGTCTTTACCATCTATAACACGGTCACTTGGTGCCTTGCCGCCGGCAAGTCGTGCCATCGTGGGTAACAGGTCCATTGTGCATGTTAGCGCGCCGCTACTTATGCCTGCTGGAATCTTGCCGGGCCAACGTACAATGCACGGCACCCGCATGCCTCCCTCGTCGGTACGACCCTTGCGGCCACGCAGCGGCAGGTTGCTGCCCTGTTTCTCCCTAGCCGACCCGTTGTCTGACGTGAACAGCACCAGCGTGTTGTCATCGATACCGTTTTCCTCCAGCACCTTGAATAGCTTGCCCATGGACCAGTCTATCTCCTGCACCCAGTCACCGTAAGGGCCGTTCTGGCTTTTACCCTTAAACTTTGCACCTGGTGTCAGGGGTCCATGCACTGCGGTGTGGGGAAGATAAAGAAAGAAGGGGTTGTCCTTGTTTGCCTTGATGAACCTCTCCGCTTCGGCGGTATAGCGGGCAGTGATGGTTGTGTCTCGATGTACGCTATCCTCGACCACGTCCAGGTCGCGGACCAACGGTAGCGGAACCTCCTTGCGATTCATGTCGTTGCTATAGGGAATGCCAAGGTAATGGTCGAACCCCTGTGAGGTAGGCATAAAGTCGGGGTGATCACCCAAGTGCCATTTGCCAATACACATGGTGGCATAGCCCTGCTCCTTGAGTATCTCGGCAATGGTAATCTCGCTGGGATTAAGGCCCTTGCTGGCAGCAGGAAAAAGAACGCACAGGTTCTTTTCGTCCACATGCATGTTAACCCGGCGCGGATAACAGCCGGTCATTAAGCTGGACCTTGACGGTGTGCAAACGGAGCAGGTCGAGTAAAAGTCCGTAAGCCGCATTCCCTCCTTGGCCATTTTATCCAAGACCGGGGTAGCATGTGTCTTGGAACCAAAAGGACCGATATCCGCGTAGCCAAGATCATCGCAGAATACGACAATGAAATTGGGTTTACCTTGCTGGGCATCAGCAGTAGCCAAGCTGAATGCCACGGCAGCACATCCAATAAACAAGCTGAGGAGTTTCATTTTTCTTCAGCTTTCAATTCTTCACCCGTCTTGCCGCCGTGTTTGCGGAGGAGGTTGGCGAGTTCTTCTTTTCTGATGGCATAGTCTACCGGTGTTCGCCCATCCCAACCCTTCGCATTCACATCCGCACCTTTGGCTAAAAGCAGTTCGACGATTTATTTGCAACCGCGCATAGCCGCCTGATGCAAAGGAACC
>JABGZB010000072.1 GCA_018674955.1 Verrucomicrobiota bacterium
CAGGCGGATGGACAGGCCCGGTCGTGGCATCCGGACGGCGGTCAAAAGGCGCAGGTCACGCTGAAAATGGGCGAAGTGATCAAGCAAAAGTTTTGGGAAGAAGGCGAAAAGCCAGCCGAGGCTGCGGCCTTGGCCAAGCAGGAGGAATCGCCCGGTGAGTGACATTATAATAAAGCCGGTCGGCAAACGATTGTCCGCTGCATTTTTCATGCGTTGGCTTTCTGTCATGTTGTTTGCATTGGCGTGTCACGAAGCGGTGGCGGCGCAGCAAGGCATCATCACCCCCACCTCTGCCGGGGGGCATGTTACGGCAGGGAAGTATGATGTTCTCATGTCGCTTGGACAGTCGGGTCCGATCGGGACATCTTCGTCCTCCCGCTACAAGATGATGTTTGGGCACGTGCCGGCAACTGTTCTTCCACCCGACTTGACTGCGCCCAATACGAATCCAGTGGCTGTAGCGGACAGTGCGACTCTTAACGAGGACACGGTGCTGCCTAACTTGAATGTGCTGGCCAATGACACTGATGTGGATGCTGGGGACACTCTTTCGGTTGTCTCTACCAGCACTCCCGGGGATGGCTCGGTTACGATTAACAATGACGGCACCCTCACTTACTCGCCTGATGGCAACTTCAACGGCATTGACTCTTTCACCTACACTTTGAGTGACGGGAATGGCGGGAGTGACACGGGTATCGTCACTCTAACGGTGGCCAAGGTGAACGATCCGCTCTTAGGTGCGGTAACGATCAGTGGAACCCCGACCGAGGGTCAGGTCCTGACGGTGTCCAACACGCTGACGGATGTGGACGGGTTGGGGTCGATCACCTACACGTGGAGCAACGGTGACACAGGTACGACCACGACGCTCGGTCAGTCGGACGTGGGCAACGCGATCACCGTGATCGCGTCGTACATCGATGGTCAGGGCACAGCCGAGAGCTCAACCTCTACGCCCACGGTCATTGTGGCGAGTGCGAGCGATACGAGCGTGACACAGACGATCTCGCTGGTGCAGGGATGGAATCTTGTCTCGCTCCATACCCAGCCGGCAGACATGTCTCCATCCAGTATTTTCACCGGCCATTTTGACGTGATCGAGGAGATGCGAACATTGCAGGGCGTGTTCAACACCTCCTGGCCGATATTCCTGAACACGATTCAGCAACTCGACCTCGCGGGCAGCTATTGGGTCAAGGCCAACGCCGCGCGCTCCGGAATACAGGTCATAGGCACACCGCCGAGCAGCACGGTCATCAACCTGACGAAGGGCTGGAACCTGATCGGCTTTCCCAGCGTCGGGGCACAGGAAACGGCGACATTGTTCAAGCCGTTGTCAGATAGGAACGCCATCGAGCGCGTCATTGGCACCGGCGAATTTTACACGTTTGATTCCAATGCACTGTTCAACACGCTGTCCAGCCTCAAGCCGGGCGACGGTTATTGGGTGAAGATGAAGGAATCCGAAGCGCTGACTGTCACCAGCGTCGCGGCAGGCGATGGGCAGAACGGTGGCCGCAACCTGGCCAAGGCGGATGGCAAAACAAAACTCGCTGAACTCAAGCCGCATCTCGTGACATACCCGTCCGTTCCGGCAATTTGCATCACCGAGATCCGGGCCAGCGGCAAAGAAGCCCCAACGGGAAGCCTGCTCGCGGCCTACGTCGGCGATGAGTTGCGGGGAGTGCAGGAGGTGCGCTTTCAGGACGGAAAAATGATCGTCCCCGTCGTGATTCAATCCAGCCAACCGGCGGAAGTGAGGTTTAGGCTGTGGCATGCTGGCTTGGCGAAGTGGTTCGAGATCACCGAGCGAGTGCAAGTGGACTCCGGCGACGCATTGGGCATGGGCGACACGGGCCAAGTACTGCTGAATGTCACTCTACCGTGGTCGGGCACACCGGAGTTGGCGCTGAAACAAAATCCATTGCGCCTTGCCGTGCGCCACGAGTTAGCACGGCGATTCATCGTGGAGCAATCCCTGGATCTGAACAACTGGGAGCAATGGTGGCAGTTGACCGCCACCGGCCAATGGCAGGAGATAAAAGTCCCGGCGGCAAACGCCCGAAAATATTTCCGCGTTCGGACTCTGGAGTAAGCGGTGAAAATGGCGGAAGGGCAGGGGGGCGCCCCCCGGAGTATTGGTTAACCAAGCAACTGTAGAGCCATTGAAGGAAGCAGGTTGGCCTGCGAAAGCATGGCCGTGCCGCTTTGGACAAGAATGTTATATCTGGCAAATTCCGTAGTCTCTTCAGCCACATCAACATCCTTGATACGACTGTTGGCAGTCGACAAATTTTCATTCAGGATGCTCACCTGCTCAGAAGAAAATTTTAGACGCTGAAGATTTGACCCAACATTAGCCCTCAGGTTGGCTAGACTTTGGATGGCTGTCTGAACATTACTCAATGCTGATGCCGCACTTGTCGTATTAGTAATATCAAGACCATAATAGCCAAAAGCGGCACCGCGCGCATATCCCGATCCATGAAAAGCCCTATTGATACCGAAATGCTGCGACAACCAATTGCCTGAACCCCCAGCCGCAGTATGACCATTGTAATTAATTGAGTTTAATTCAATTTTGTTTCCGTCGCTGTCAACTGTAATTTCTTTCCCAACTGAATCCCCATTGTAATTTACTCCATCATATCCAGCAGGGATGGGATGATAATCCTCAAAGAGGGGTACTCCATTGAAACTCTTTGTACCAATGTCGCTAGCGTAGCTTTGCAACTGTACAAACTCCACGGAATAGTTGGAGCGATCTGTATTTGTCTTGGTTATATCTTGAGCCAAAACGGACAACTCGCTCATCCGATCCAGTGCGGACTGAGCCTTAACCAGAAAACCATCTTGGGTTTGAGAGAAGGCAATCGCATTGGCCAAATTGGACTGAACGGCGCGATTCCGGTTGATCTGTGCATCGAACCTAATGGACTGTGCCAGTCCGGCAGCGTCATCCTCCGGGGAAACGATCTTCGAACCCGAAGATAATCGGGCTAATGAACTCGATAGACTATTTGTCGATGCCGCAAGACTGCGTGTCGCAGCCATGGCAGCTACATTCGTATTGATAACCATAAGACAAATCCTTTTGTCTTTGATAGATTAAACGACAGCATCCGTGCCATCGGGCATGGTGAGTTCATGCCGACTCTTCAGGGATTATCCCTCGTGCTTTTACATCGGCAGCCTGGGGGATTTCTTTAGGTAAAACAATGAAAGGTATGCAGTTTGATGATGTTTGGAAAGCTGACTTCGTTAGGTATACCTCCCTAAACACTGACGATTTCGAAAATTAAATGCCTCTTTAGGCCGTTAATTATCCAGTTGCCTGAGAGGTTGATTTTTAGAGAGAGTTATAGTCAGAAAAGAAATCCATTTCCGGGGTGGGGTGCCTCCCTTCGTGTGTGATTACAATTACAGTAAACTGTAACTATTTCTGGGTCACTAAAACAATCCTGAAATTAATGGTCATCAGTGAAAACGGTGTAACGTTGACCTGCAGAAGTCGTAAGTCATTTATAAAGAAGTATGGCGGAAGGGGAGGGATTCGAACCCCCGGA
>JABGZB010000456.1 GCA_018674955.1 Verrucomicrobiota bacterium
ATCGACTTCAAGATCCGTGAGAAAAAGTTTGAGTATCCCAAAGACAACCGGATGATGATCCGGCTCGACCTGTATGAGGGCTACCGTTACCAGATCGGCAACGTCACCTTTGAGGGTAACTCGATCTTTACCGAGGATCTAATACGGCGAGGGGTGAGGGTTCTTGAGCGGGTGGTGGCCCCAGTCATGCTCGAGGGCGCCATCTTCACCCCCGCCGGCTTGAGCAATGATCGGGATGCCGTCCGGGATTATTACGAGGCTCAAGGATATCTCGACACCCGCGTGATTGTGACCAAGGTGCCCAACACCGACCAAGGAACGATGGACTTGGTTTACCGCATCCGGGAGGGTGAGTTGAGCTACGTGGAGAAGGTGGAGATTCGCGGGAACACCCGCACCCGGGATAAGGTGATTCGGCGCGAGTTGGCGATCTACCCCGGCGAGGAGTTCGACATGGTCAGTGTTGAGTTGAGCAAGCGCCGGCTCGAGGGCACCGGGCTCTTTGAGAGCGTCGACACGCAGGTCGAGAAAATCCCCGAGCTACCCAACCGCCGCAACCTCATCGTCGGGGTTGAGGAAGGTCGGACGGGCCATCTCATCATGGGTTTTGGGTACAGTTCGATCGAGTCGATATTTGCCCAAGTAGCCTACGTGCAGGGCAACTTCGACCTGTTCAATCCACCGTACTTCACCGGGGGCGGGCAGAAATTCCGCTTGCAAGTCACCGCCGGCGCGCGCCGGCAGGATTACCAGGTCACATTCGAGGAGCCGTATTTTCTCGACCGCAAACTGCGTTTTTCCGTGGACCTGTACCACCGTGAGATCCAGTACTTCAGCCGTTACTTCGAGCAGCACCAGACCGGCATGAAACTGGGCCTCTCGCGGACACTATTGAACGATTTCACCTACGGGGGGGTCGATTTCACCTTCGAGTCCGTGGGCATTTTCGACAGCTCCTCTTATTCCGACATGCTCAAGGAGCACGACATGCTCACCAACAACGACTTGGCTATAGTGCCCTCGGATGTCCCAGAAGTTTTATACGTTGAAGGCGATACGATACCAGAGGGGAAGGCGGTTGGTGAGGTGAAAACAGCAGCGAAAGTATATACCCGAGACAATCCCTTCGACTGGACCTACAACGAGCTCCAGGGAAAGAGGGATGGTGAGTGGGGCGAGTTGAACAATGACCGACTGGTGTCCAAGCTGGGACTGTTTTTAGCCTACGACAATCGCAACAGCGTGATGATGCCAAGCGGGGGGCAACGCACTCAGATCAACGCAGACATCGCTGGCGGCCCCCTGGGCGGCGACACCGAGATGTACCGTCTCGAGATCGAGTCCGCGTACTACTATCCCGGTTTCGCCGAGGGCCACATCTGGGAGGTCGTCGGCAAGCTGGGTGTTGTGGATACTTTCGGCGACAGCAAGCGGGTGCCCTATTTTGACCGGTTTTTCCTCGGGGGCGGCTACTCGCTGCGCGGCTATGACTACCGTGACATCGGGCCGCAGATGCAACGCTGGAAAAACGGCATGGAGGATGGCAAGCTTGGCTACTATGTGAACGTCGAGGGTGCCGACGGCAAATCGAAGGGTGAAAAATTTGTCCCTGTGAACTCGAATGTGCCCTACTACCCATTTTCACAAAGTCCACAGGTACAGCCTGATTCCGGCGACAAATGGACCCCAGTTATTGAAGACAGCACAGAACTACCGCTGGGCGGCAGCAGCTACTGGTTCGGGTCTGTCGAGTACAGCATCCCGATCATCGACAAATTGCGGGTCGCGATGTTTTACGATGCCGGCATGGTCTACGCCGATCCTTACGACTTCGATTTCTCCAACTACGCCGACAACTGGGGCATCGGCCTGCGACTCGTCGTGCCGATGCTCGGTCCGTTGCGGCTCGACTACGGCTTCCCGCTCACCCGCCCCGACTACGTCGAGGGAGGCGGACAATTCCACTTTGGCGTCGGCTTCACCCGCGATTTTTAGCCCAAATTGATAAACACAAATAAATTAACCATGACACGCTCGCCCTTGGCCAAGATGGCCGCCACGTTATTGGCCTTGGCCTGCCTCACCGGCACCGCCACCGCGCAGGAACCCGTCAAGATCGCGACTGTTGATCTCCTCAAGGCCTTCGACAGCTACTGGAAAACCAGGCTGTCCAACGACCAACTCAAGGAGCGCGGAAGCGATTTTGACAAAGTTCGAATTGGCATGATCGAAGACCTGAACCTGCTCCGGGAAGAATACAACCGGTTGAATGTCAGCATACAGGATCAAGCCAACGCTGAGGAGAAACGGGCCGACGACCAAAAGAAAGCACAGGTCAAACTCGCCGAATACAAGCGGCTCGAGCAGCAAATAATCGAATATAACAAAAACGCGCAGAAAACACTGGGAGACCAGACCCAGCGGCTTCGCAAGGGCCGCCTCGCTGAAATCCAAACGGTCATCAGCGCCAAGGCCAAGGAACTGGGCTACGATTGGGTCATCGACTCGTCGCAGGATGTCATGCTGCCTCGCACGCCCACCGTACTTTTCACTAACGGCAAAAACGACATTACCGCCGTGGTTATCGAAATTCTCAACAAGGACGCCGCCGGCAAATACAAACCCAGCGAACCGGAACTGCCGGCTGAGCCAAGCCCCGTCGCGGAGGGACCCCCCGCGGCGACAGAGAAATAACTGCACTGGATAGCTCCAAGGGAGAGCCGCGTTCCGCCTCACCCCGTTTCTGCGTCACCAACTTACCGTTTGTCCAAGCGGGAAAGATTGACTTTTTGAGCCTCATCCAGTAGCAAACCGGCGCACCAGAGAGAGAGAACTATCATGGCCGCAAAAGCATCCCCCAAGACCCCGTCCGCCGGACTCGACAAACGCACCTCTGACCTCGAGTCCGCCATCGCCGCGATCACCAAGAGCTTTGGCGAAGGCTCGATCATGCGGCTCGGCGCCGAGGGGGCGAACCTGAAGATCGCCGCGATCTCCACCGGCTCGCTTGGCCTCGACATCGCGCTTGGCGTGGGCGGCATGCCGTGCGGGCGTATCATTGAGATTTACGGTCCGGAGTCGTCCGGCAAGACAACGATCATGCTGCATGTCGTCGCAAATGCGCAAAAGGCAGGCGGCACGGCGGCGTTCATTGACGCCGAGCACGCGCTCGATCCGTCGTATGCGGCCAAGTTGGGGGTGAACCTTGAGGAGTTGCTGATCTCCCAGCCAGATAGCGGCGAGGAGGCGCTGACGATCTGCGAGACGCTGGCCCGCTCCGGCGCGGTGGACGTGATCGTGATCGACTCGGTGGCGGCACTTGTGCCCAAGGCGGAACTGGAGGGCGACATGGGCATGGCGACGATGGGCATGCAGGCGCGGTTGATGAGCCAGGCACTGCGTAAGCTGGCCGCCATTCTCGGCAAGTCCAAGACGATGTGCCTATTCACCAACCAAATGCGCGAAAAGGTCGGCGTGATGTTCGGCAGCCCGGAGACGACGCCCGGCGGCAAGGCGCTCAAGTTTTATGCCAGCGTGCGGATCGACATCCGTCGGCGCGAACAACTCAAGGACAACATGGGCAACGTGATCGGCAACCACATCCGAACCAAGGTGGTGAAGAACAAGGTGTCGCCGCCGTTCATGGAGGCCGAGTTCGACATCATCTACGGGCAGGGCATCAACTGGGAGGGCGATCTGATCGCCGTCGCCTTGGCCAAGGAGATCATTGTGAAAAAGGGCGCTTGGCTGCAGTTCGAGGGCGAGATGATCGGCCAAGGCAAGGAAGCCTCCCGCAAGGCGCTACAGGATGACCCGGCATTAGCGCAGAAAATCCTCGCAAAAATCAAGGGCGAATCTGTCGAGGAACCCACCGCAGAGGAAAAACCGGCGGAGGAAGGCGAGTCAACCGCCGCCGAGCCCGCTGGGAAGTAAGCGCTTGGCCAAGCGGGCCGGGCAGAATTTGGCGCTTTTCCCGCTTGACGTGCTGTGGCGACTGGGCTACCAATCCGGCCGCTATGGAAAATGGTGTGGTAACAAACCTTATGGGACTGGTCGTGGTGGTACTAGGCCAGGGTCGGGCTTGTTGCGGATAAGTTAAAATTTCCAAGACACCCACGACCCAAACGGTCGTGGGTTTTTTTTTGCGAAACCAAGTTTTCAAATGAGCCAGACAACAGGAACCAAGACGGTGGCTTCAACCAAGGCCAAGGGCGAGATCGGCGCGAGCATGCTCGGCAGCGAGATCCTCGTTAGCGCACTCGAGCGCGAGGGCGTCGACACGATCTTCGCCTACCCCGGTGGCGCGAGCATGGAGTTTCACCAGGCGCTGACCCGATCGGAGCAGATCCGCACCATCCTGCCCCGCCACGAGCAGGGCGGCGTGTTCGCGGCCGAGGGCTACGCCCGCGCCACCGGCAAGGCCGGCGTCTGCATGGCCACGAGCGGCCCCGGCGCCACCAACCTCGTCACCGGCATTGCCGACGCGTACATGGACTCGATCCCGCTGGTCGCCATCACCGGCCAGGTGCCGCAGGCGATGATCGGCAAGGGCGGATTTCAGGAGACCGACTTTTTCGGCATGACCCTGCCGGTGGTGAAACACAGCTACCTCGTCACCGACGTCAACGAAATCCCGGCCGTGGTGAAGCAGGCGTTCAAGATTGCCACCAGCGGCCGGCCTGGCCCAGTGGTCGTCGACGTGCCGAAAAATATCCAGCAGACCCGCGCGCAGGTACTGTTCCCCGACGAGGTGGACATCGCCGGGTTCGACCCCGAGGGCCTCAAGGCAAGCGAACTCGAGCTCAACGAGATCGTTGGATTGATTGAGAAAAGTGAGCGGCCACTGCTCTACGTCGGCGGCGGGATCATCAGTGCTGACGCCAGCGACGCGTTGCGCCGCCTGGTCGCAGCGACTGGCATCCCAGTCACCAGCACGATCATGGGCGTCGGCGCGTTCCCGGAGACGCATGAGCTGTCGCTGCGCTGGCTCGGCATGCACGGCTCGGCGTACGCGAACTGGGCCGTCAGCGGCGAGTTC
The DNA here is from genome assembly GCA_018674955.1 of Verrucomicrobiota bacterium. GTDB lineage: Bacteria > Verrucomicrobiota > Verrucomicrobiia > Limisphaerales > UBA1096 > UBA1096. The sequence continues at coordinate 5,039 of JABGZB010000456.1, forward strand.
GAGAAGGACGCTGAGGGCAACTCCATAAAGGTGGCCGAAGGTGCCGACCTGCTGTTGGCATTTGGCGTGCGGTTCGACGATCGCGTCACGGGCAAGGTCGAGAAGTTCTGCGAGCACGGCACCATCGTGCACATCGACATCGACCCGTCTGAGATCAACAAGAACCGCAAGGTCGCCCTGCCGGTGGTCAGCGAGATTCGCTACGCGCTCGAGCAACTCGCCGACATGATCGACGAGCGACCGTTGCAGAAAAAATTCACTGAGTGGCAGGAGCAGGTCGCCCGCTGGAAGGCCAAAGCGCCGTTCGGCTATCGCGTGACCGACGAGGTGCTGAAATCGCAGCACATGAAGGATCACCTCGCTGACTCCGAGGACGAGGTCATCCTGCCGCAGATGGTCATCGAGATGCTCTACGAGTTGACCTCAGGCGAAGCCATTTTGACCACCGGCGTCGGCCAACACCAAATGTGGGCCGGCCAATACTATTTGTCAGACAAGCCCCGCCAACTGATCACCAGCGCCGGGCTGGGGGCGATGGGCTTCGGCTACCCGGCGGCTCTGGGGGCCAAGGTCGCGTGCCCAGACAAGCAAGTGATCGACATCGACGGCGACGGTTCATTCCTGATGAACGTTCAGGAACTGGCCACAGCGCGCATCGAGAAGATCGCGGCCAAGGCCATCATCCTCAACAACCAGCACCTCGGCATGGTGATGCAGTGGGAAGACCGTTTTTACGCTGGCAACCGCGGCCACACCTACCTCGGCGACCCGGACGACATGAAGCAGATTTACCCCGACTACGTGACGATGATCAAGGGCTTCGACGTGCCGGTCGAGCGGGTCATGTACAGGCGCGACCTCAAGGCGGCGTTGCAACGAATGCTCGACTCCGACAAGCCGTACGTGCTCGACGTCATCGTGCCGTACACCGAGCACGTGCTCCCATTCATCCCCGCGGGCAAAACCGTCGCCGACATGATCTGGAAAGTTTAGGCCAAGCGGGGGTTCACAGTGCCTTAAGCAGTATTCGCAGTTCCTTTAGTCGTCCGTCGGGCGAGCGCTTGGCGAAGCGCGGGAATTTCCCGTCGAGCGTGATCAGTTCCCCGTTGCGGGTCACGATGATCTTGTCGCCCTTGGCCTCGATGCCGGTGACGTTTTTGCCGGCGGCCAGCACCTTCAGTTCCGCCACGCTCAACAGCCGTTCAACCGGCTTGGGGATGGGGCCGAACCGGTCGCGAATCTCCTCCTTCAGTTCGTCTAACTCGGCGGCGTTGGTGAGCTGAGCCAATTTGCGATAAAGGATGATGCGCTGTCGCGTCTCGGGGATGTGGTTGAACGGCAGATACGCCGGCGCACGGCCGATGTCCCTCGGTTCCTCGGCGGTGGCCAGGGCTTCGTCGTTGTCATCATCGACTGTCACCACGCCGTCGCGCGGCACGGTCACCTCGAACTGCGGCGGGGCGGCCTTGCGCGGCGCCCGCGCGGCGCTCTTTTCTTCGCCGGGATTCGTCGCTAGAAAATCGAGCGCGATGTGCACCTCGACGCGGCGATCGACAGTTTCGCCCTTGAGCCGCTTCACGCTCTGCTTGAGCAATTGGCAGTAAAGCTCGAAGCCGACTGCGGTGATATGACCGCTCTGCTGTGAGCCGAGGATGTTGCCCGCGCCGCGAATCTCAAGGTCGCGCATGGCGATTTTGAATCCACTGCCGAGCTTCGAATATTGCTTGAGCGCGCTGATGCGTTTGCGGGCGTCGTTCAGCAGCGCGGCGTGGCGCGGCAATATCAAATAGGCGAACGCCTGATGCTTGTAACGGCCAACGCGGCCGCGCAGTTGGTAGAGTTCGCTCAGGCCGAAACGGTCGGCACGGTCGACGATGATCGTATTCGCGTTGGGGATGTCGAGGCCGCTCTCGATGATGGTTGTCGAGAGCAGGATATCGACGTCGCCGTTGATGAATTTTGTCATCACTTTCTCGAGCGTGCCGCTGGCCATTTGGCCGTGCCCGACGATGAGCCGCGCCTTGGGCACGAGCTTGCGGATGCGCTCGGCCATCGTCTCGATCGTCGTCACGCGGTTGTGCAGAAAGAACACCTGCCCGCCTCGGTTGAACTCACGCTGGATCGCGTTACGAATGGTCGTGTCGTCGAACTCGATGACCGTGGTCTCGATCGGCAACCGGTCCTGCGGCGGCGTCTCGATGGTGCTCATGTCGCGCGCGCCGGTGAGTGCCATGTGCAGTGTGCGCGGGATCGGCGTCGCGGTCAGCGTGAGCACGTCCACCGTCTGCCGCAGCATCTTGAGCCTCTCCTTGTGCATCACGCCGAAGCGTTGCTCCTCGTCGATGATCACCAGCCCGAGATCCTTGAAGCGGACGTTGGGCTGGACGAGCTTGTGCGTGCCGATGACGACATCCACCGAGCCGGCCGCCAACGCCGCGATCACGGCGTCGGCCTGTTTTTTCGAGCGGAACCGCGAGAGCAATTCCACCGACACGGGGAACTCTGCCATGCGCTCGACGAACGTGTTGTAATGTTGCTGGGCCAGCACGGTGGTCGGCACCAGCACGGCGACTTGTTTGCCGCCCATCACCGCCTTGAACGCCGCGCGGATGGCCACCTCGGTCTTGCCGAAACCGACGTCGCCGCAGATGAGTCGGTCCATCGGCTTGGGCTGCTGCATGTCCCGCTTGGCCGCCTCGATAGCGGTCCATTGGTCCGGCGTTTCCTCGAACGGAAACGCCCCCTCGAACTCCCGCTGCCACGGTGTGTCGTCATCGAACTCATGCCCCGGCTGGGCCTCGCGCGAGGCTTGCAGCTTGAGCAAATCCGCAGCGACATCAGCCACCGCTTTCTCGGCGTCGGTCTTGGCCTTGGCCCAGCGATTGCCGCCGAGAATGCTAAGCGGTGGCCGCGCCCGGCCGGTGCCGACGTATTTGCTGACGAGGTGCGCCTCGGACACCGGCACATACAGCTTGGGCGAATCCTGCTCCGGGTCGCGCGTGCCGTACTCGATCACGAGGCACTCCTCGCCGCCCCCGTTGTTTTTTTCCGCGCGCGTCTCGAGCGGCAACACTTTCAGCCCGAGGTAGCGGCCGATGCCGTGTTGCAAATGCACGACGAAGTCGCCCAGGCTCAAGTCGGTAAAATCGATCTCCAGCGCCGAGCGCGTCGCCGCTGCGTGGGGCGACTTGAGCCGACGCGGCCGCTGCGTGCGGGTGCGCCCAAAAATCTCCGAGTCGGTGACGACGACCAGCTTGGCCGGCTCGACGAGGAACCCGCGAGACACGCTGCCGAGCATCCGCATCGGCTTGGCCCCGGCCTTGCGCTTGGCCAAGCCGTACTCGATCCACAATTCATCGAACCGCTGCAACTCGCCCTCCGTTCCGCAGATCACCCAAACCTCGTAGCCGTTGCGCAGCCAGCGATGCAGTTGGTTGAAAAACTCGCGCCGCTGGGCATCGGCAACCTGCGGGTCGCCCGACGACTCGCCAAGCGGCCGGTACGCGTCGAGCGACTCGAACGGCGGCTCGGCTTCGTCGCTGGTTTCGCGGAGCTCGACGATTGTGCCGCGTTCGCGCGCCAGGCCAAGCGCGGTTTCCCAGTCGTCGTGAAACAGGTCGCCGCTGGGAACCTGCCCGAGGTAATCGACGACGCGCTCGGCGATGTCGTCCGGCTCGACCAACAGGTAAAGCGGATCACCGGCGAGATAGTCGCTGAGCCGGCCGGTGGCGTAGCCCGCGTCGGCGCCGAGTTGCTGCTTGAGGATGCCGAGTTCGCCGCCGGGAGAGATCGTAGCGCGGTCGATCTTCTCGCGGTAAATCTGCGTCTGCGGATCGAAGGTTCGCAGCGACTCGATCTCGTCGCCGAAAAACTCGAAGCGCACTGGCCATGGGCTGGCCAGCGGGAAGACGTCGAGGATGCCGCCGCGCAGGGCGAGCTCCCCCTTTTGGCTGACCTGCGCCTCCGGCTCATAGCCCTGGTCCTCGAGCCACTCAACGAGGTCGAGCGGGTCGATGCGCTGGCCAAGTTTGAAGCGGCGAAACCGGTTTTTCAGCTCGGCCGGGGAAAAGGTCCGCTGCAGCAGGGCGACGGCGGTGGTGACGATGACCGGGCCGATGCCGGATTGTTGGCGCTTGGCCAAGTGGATGAGTGTCTCGAGCCGTTCGCTCAGCACGTCGGCGTGCGGCAGTCGGGCCTCGTGTGGCAGGACATCCCACGCGGGGAAAAAGAGGGGCGGCTTGGCCGGGCGCTTGGCCAGGGCGGGGAGCCACGTCTCGAGTTCCTGTTGGAGTTGCTCCTGAAGTTTGCCGGTGGGGCAGACGACGAGCACCGGCCGGCCCTTGGCGGAATGGGCCAAAACAGCCGCCGAAAAGGCCCAAGCGCCTTGGCTGACGCCGCCGAGAGGCAACACTCCTCCCGGCTCCGCGCCGTTCAGGACGGCCTGTAAAGCAGGAGTTTCGCGCAACTTGGCCAAAGTGGCCGAGGGGTCTGGTTGGGCCAGACTCAAAATCAGGCGGGGCAACATGGGCCAAGTCCGGGAGGGGGTCAAACGGGGTGCACGCAAAAAAATTAAAAAAAAATCAATCCGGTGCTTGACAGAGCGAAAATGGATGCCAAGTGTCCTCTTAACACGATTGGTGAGGATTGAGCTGAAAAAGCCGGTATTATTTATTTATATTGAGCAACCAAACAAAACTAATACCAACCAAGGAACTATTCTATCGTTATGAAACGAGCCTATAGAGCAAAGACCAAGAGGATGAGGACCGCTGTGAAAACCGCCGCCCTCATGAGTTTGGGTATTCCGCTGGCAACCATGCCGGCAGTTGCCCAGGATGACGAAGGCGAATTGAGCCCGGTGGTCGTTACTGGTTCCAATATTCCCACCGTGGAGCTGGAGGGGCCGTCGCCGATCGTGCGGATCGATCGCGAGGAGATCAACCGTTCCGGAGCAGAGACAGTGGGTGAGCTATTACGCCGCCTGCCTCAAAACAACGCCGGATCATACGACGAGAAATTTCAGAACTCGTTCGCTCCGGGCACGTCCGGCGTGTCGCTGCGCGGCATGGGAATGAGCTACACACTCATCCTGGTGGACGGCCGCCGATTGGGCAACCACTCGATGGCCCAAAACATGACCACGTCGTTCTCTAGTTTGAACGACGTCCCGATGGCGGTCGTGGAGCGTGTCGAGATATTACTGGACGGCGCCTCGGCCATCTACGGTTCGGACGCTATTGCCGGTGTGGTCAACATCATCACGCGCGACAACTTCGAGGGCTTGGAGATCAACGCGAGCTACAGCAACGCGACCGAGCACGACATGGGCACCCAGCGCTACTCGATCACGGGTGGCACAACCAGCGAAAACGGTAACGCTTGGGTCACGGTGGACTACATGCAGCGCAACTCGGTGCAGATGAATGATCGCGATTTCTCCGCGAGCGCCAATCAAGGGCCCGCCGGCGGTTATGACTTCAGTTCGTCCTCCGGCAACCCGGGTTCGATCAAGATTCTGCCCGGTTCCGAGAGCGGTTATGAGTCTGGCTTCTACCAAGTGCCTAGCGGCAGCACCGGCACCCCGACCGCCGAGGAAATCATCGGTGCCCCGGGCATCAATCGGTTCGACTACAACCCTTGGATGACTCTCACGCCGGCGATTGAGCGCTACGGTGCCTCAAGCCACATCAACTACACGCTGACCGATTACGCCACCGCGTTCGTTCGCACGACCTACCGGAACTTGAAGGTTCACCAGGAGATGGCCCCCACCCCGGCGTTCGGCGACCTGAACACCGACACATGGGGCATCCTGCCGGCGTCTAATGCGTTCAACCCGTTCGGCGAGGACGCGACTTTCCGTCACCGCCTGACCGAGGTGGGGCCGCGTATCAGTGACTGGGAGGACAATGTGTTTCGTGTCATCCCGGGCGTCAAGTTTGACATCGGCGATAGTTGGCAGGGTGAGGCCGCTTTCCTCTACAACAAGAAGGACACCATCAACTTCGGCCAGAACTTCGTCTCCTCGGACGCATTCAAGGAAGCATTGGCCTCGAGCGATCCTGCCACGGCATACAACATCTTCGGCGCCGGGTCGGGCATTAACAGCCCGTCCGTTCTTGACGCGCTCAGGGTCAACACCTTGCGCCGCGGCGAGGCCGAGCTTCGGATGTTCGACGTGAAGGCCGCTGGCGACCTGTACGAACTGCCGGGCGGCACGCTGGCCTTGGCCGTCGGTGCCGAGACCGCACAGGAGGAGAGCAGCGACATTGGCGATAGCCTCTCCATGTCGAACAAGATCGTAGCCTCCGGCGGCACGTCCAACTCGGGCAGCCGCTCACGTGACGCAGCTTATGCTGAGTTCAATATTCCCGTCATCGGGGAGGACAATCGCATCTCAGGCATCCACTCCCTCGGAGTGCAGGCCGCATGGCGTGTGGAGCAGTACAGTGACTTCGGCTCCGCCGACAACCCGAAGTTGGGTGTCAAATACTCGCCGGACGAACGTGTGTTGTTGCGTGCCACTTACCAGACGGCGTTCCGGGCACCCTCCCTGCAGCAGTTGTACATGGGCGAGAGTATCTCGCATCCGTTCCTCCTCGATCCCGCTCGTGGCGATGAGGGCATGCAGTACAAGACCAAGGCAGGCGGTAACGAGGATCTTCAACCCGAGACGGCGGACAGCATCTCCGCTGGCGCGGTCTTTGATATCCCCATGCCGGAGAACATGAGCCTCTCCATGAGTGTCAACTGGAGCCAGATCGAGTTGGAGGATCAGATCACCAGTGTGGGTGCCCAGTACATGCTCAACAACGAGGATCTCTTCAGCGACCAGATCATCCGCAACGAGCAGACGGATGCGGACAAGGTCGCCGACAACCCCGGGCCGGACGGCAAGTTCGGAACCGAAGACAAACCCGAGTTGGGTGAGGACGACATTCCCAACGGAGGAATCCCGGGAAGCTTGAAGTACATCAACAACTCCTACCTGAACCTGGCTGAGGTGCAGATTGAGGCAGTCGACTTGCAGATCGACTACGGCATAGACACGTCCGTCGGTTACTTCGCGGCAAACCTTGCCGCAGCGTACCTGTACGGGTACGACTACAAGGCACGGCCAACCGATGAGGGGTATCAGGATGAGACCGGCTCTTACAACAGGCCTGAGTGGCGTGGGCGTGTGGGCCTGTGGTGGAATTATGACAAGTACACCGCCGGAGCCACAGTCAACTACGTTGACAGCTTCGACCAGTTGTACGGTGCCATTGCCGAGGTCGCCTCCCACACCACGCTGGACCTGCAGGTCAGCTACGACCTGACCGACAACTCACGGATCACCGTTGGTGCGCTCAACGTGACCGGTGAGGATCCGCCCTGGTCTGACAGCGAGGCGGAAGGCTACGCGTATGCCGCTGCCGGCCACAGCCCGGTGGGAGCCGTCCTTTACGGCAACATGACCATTCGCTTCTAAAGCGAACCAAAACAATTCCAAGTCAAATCCCGTGGCCGGTCGGCTGCGGGATTTTTTTGTCCCTGCCGAAGATGTGCTCCCCCGACCTTCTCCGATCCGTTGCCTAAAAAAGTAACGCCTTAGCTTGTTGAATCAGCCAATCCCAGCCGGTACAGTTCAATCCCTTTCGGGGTAGCCGCTCCACAACGACGATCTGAGCATTATGAAAACAATCAACTCGCCCTTTGCGCTTGGCCTGGTACTGGCCCTGTTCGTCCCGCTTGGCCAAGCGGAAAAACTGCCGATCGAGACCTTTTTCAAGAATCCGGAATTCAGCCGAATGCGCCTCTCGCCGGACGGCAAGTGGCTGGCCGCCATCGCGCCGCGCGAGGGCAAAAACAACCTGCTCACCATTCGCCTCTCCGACCGCAAGCTATTTGGCTGCACTGCGGAGGACGAAAACGAGGTGTTCAGTTTCACTTGGATCAGCAACGAGCGCCTGATTTTCCAGATGAAGGATCGCAACAATTTCCCCAACGGCGGCTTGTACGCTGTCGACCGCGGTGGCTCCCGGCGTAAGGTGCTCAAAACCTCTTTCAAGGCGAACCGGGAACTTGGCGGCCGCACATTCAAGGCCGTCGAGTTGTTTGACCCGTTGACGGACGAGGGCGATGACATTTTTGTCGAGATACGCGAGGGCGGCGGGAGGTTCCGGGAGGAGCGGGCTTTCTACGGCAACATCGTCCGGCTTAACACCTTCACCGGGAAGGAAAAACGGGTGGCATACAACCGGGGCGACATCCTGCAATTCATCGCCGACCGGGACAAAGTCGTCCGCATTGGGATGGTTCAGCACGACCTCATCCGGTCGATCATTCATCGCCGGGACGCCAAGTCGGATTGGGAGGAAATTTACTCCGCCGATTTTCGCACCTCTATGGTGCCGCTTGGTTTCGGCACGAAGCCCGACATCCTCTACGTTGCCGCGCTCAACGGCGACAAGCGGGCGCTGTTCCAATACGACCTCAAGGCCAGGAAATTGGGTCGGATGATCTTCGCCCACCCGGTGTACGATGTGCCGGCGGGGCCGCCGATCGTGTCCGACAAGACCGGCAAAGTGCTTGGGGTGCGCTACGAGGCCGAGCGTCCACAGGTTTACTGGTTCGACAAAGATTACAAAAACTATCAGGCGATAATCGACAACGCGCTGCCCGGGATGGCCAACGACATTAAAAACTGGTCGAAAAAAGAGGATCGCATCCTCTTCCATTCGCACAGCGAGAAAACCATTGGCTCCTACTACTTGCTGGACATCAGCGACAAAAAGAAACCCAAGATGGAAAAACTGCTCGACCTCGCGGAGTGGGTTGATCCCGCCAAGATGTCGCCGATGAAGTCCATCCAGTACACCGCCCGCGACGGGCTGGTCATCCACGGTTTCTTGACCACCCCGAACGGCAGCGACGGCAAGAACCTCCCGTTGATCGTCCACCCCCACGGCGGTCCAACCGCCCGCGACTACTGGGGCTGGAATGCCGACGTGCAATTCCTGGCCAACCGAGGCTACGCCGTTTTTCAGCCAAACTTCCGCGGCTCGACCGGCTACGGCAACAAGCTGCTTACCGCCGGGTACCGCGAATGGGGCGGTGCCATGCAGGACGACATCACCGACGGCGTTAAGCACCTCATCGCCGAGGGCATCGCCGATGCCAAGCGCGTCGGCATCTACGGCGCAAGCTACGGCGGCTACGCGACAATGGCCGGCCTCTGCTTCACGCCGGAGCTGTACCGGTGTGGCGTCAACTACGTTGGCGTCACCGACATCGACCTCATTCTCAAGGAATATCCGCTACCGAAAAAAATCAATGACGCCATCGACGCCGTGATGATCGCCGACCGGAGCAGTGACAAAGACTGGATCAAGTCCCGCTCCATTCAGTACAACATCGACAAGGTGAGAGCCCCGGTGCTGATGGCCTACGGCATGAAAGATTGGCGTGTGCCGCCTAAGCACGGACGCATCCTCAAGCGCGCGCTGGACCGGAACAACATCTCCAACAAGCTCATTATCAAGGCCAACGAGGGCCACGGCTACCGCAACGAGGATAATGTCTTCGAGTTCTTCCGCGAGGTCGACGCCTTCCTCGGGCAGCACATGAAGTAAGCCCAAGCGCTTGGGCCAAGCCGCGAAAGGTAGGGCGTGCTGTCCCAGCGCACCGCTTTTTGTTAGCTCCACGCCGGACGGCTGGGACAGCCGGTCCCCACCTTGGCCAAGCTGCAAGCCCCGAAGGGGGCACCCTCGGCCAAGCGTTGACACCGGCCGACACTTTCCCTAGCGTCCCTGCGCTAATGAGGGGTGACCCCGGCCTTGGCTTCGGGGTTTTCGTTTCAACAGCCAAAACAAAAATGTCGAACACCATTCTAGTGGGCGCCCAGTGGGGCGACGAGGGCAAGGGCAAGATCATCGATTTCCTGACCGAGCAGGCCGACATCGTCGTGCGCGCTCAGGGCGGCGCCAACGCCGGCCACACAGTCATCGTCGGCCGGACCAAATACATCCTGCACCTCATCCCCTCTGGCATCCTTCGCAGGCGCACCACCTGCGTCATCGGCAACGGCGTCGTCATCGACCCCATCGGCTTGCTCGAGGAAATCGATGGCCTAAAAAAAACCGACATCGATCCCGCTGGCCGCCTGCACGTCAGCGACGCCGCCCACATGGTGTTCCCGTACCACAAGGCGCTCGACGCCGCCCGCGAAGCCCTCAAAGGCGAGGGCAAAATTGGCACCACCCTGCGCGGCATCGGCCCGGCTTACGGCGACAAGGTCGATCGCACCGGCCTGCGCATGGGCAGCATCCTCAACGCGAAACGCTTCGCCGAACAACTCGCCGAAGCCGTCAATCGGAACAACGGTCTGCTCAAGTCGCTCGGCGCAAAACCGCTCTCCGTCAAGCGCACGATGGAGAGCGTCCTCAAGGCCACACGCCGCCTCAGGCCGTACGTGGCCAACACCGTGCAGATGCTGCACAACGCGACGGCAGCAAAAAAACGCATCCTTTTCGAGGGCGCACAGGGCACATTCCTAGATATCGACCACGGCACTTACCCGTACGTCACCTCGTCAAACACCACCGCCGGCGGCATGTGCACCGGCTCCGGTATCGCGCCGAACCGCATCGACCGCGTGATTGGCGTGGCAAAGGCGTACACCACCCGCGTCGGCGAAGGCCCGATGCCGTCCGAGGCCCAGGCCGTCGGCGACCTGTTGCACGGCATGGGCCGCGAATACGGCGCGACCACCGGCCGCGAGCGCCGCTGCGGCTGGTTCGACGCCGTCACCGTCCGGCAGGCGGCCATGCTCAACGGCATCACCGACCTCGCGGTCACGAACATCGATGGCTTGGACACGCTCGAGTCGATCAAGATTTGCATCGGCTACAAACTTGGTGGCAAACAGATCGACCACCAGCCAAGCGACCTCGGCCAGTTGGCCAGATGCCGCGCCATCTACGAAACATTCCCCGGTTGGCAGACGCCGACCGACCAGATCCGCACCTGGAAAGCCCTGCCGCTCAACGCCCGGCGTTACGCAAAGGCCTTGGCCAAGCTGACCGGCACCCGCCTCAGCTATGCCTCCGTTGGCCCTGCCCGCTCACAGACTATCACCCTGTAAACCCAGCCGCTTGGCCATGCGCATGAGCCTCGCATCGACACAACTCAGCGAGAAAGCCAAGGCTGCCCTCCCGGCGCACGTCGCCATCATCATGGACGGCAACGGCCGCTGGGCAAGGGAACGCGGACTGCCCCGCGTCGAGGGCCACCGGCGTGGTGCCGAGTCGGTGCGCTCGGTGTTGCGCTGTGCCTCCTCACTCGGCATCCGGCACCTCACGCTTTACGCCTTCTCCATCGAGAACTGGAACCGCCCCAAGGCGGAGGTCGACACGCTGATGAAGTTCCTCGCTCGCTACCTAAAAACCGAGCAGGCGGAGATGGATCAAAACAACGTCCGGCTGCGGGCGATCGGCCAGTTGGATCGCCTGCCCGGTTTCGTCCGCGAGCAGCTCGACGCCACCATCGCGTCGCTCGATGCAAACACCGGCACCACGCTGAACCTCGCCCTTAGCTACGGCGGCCGCACCGAGTTGGTCGATGCCGCGCGCATGCTCGCCGCCAAGGCGCAATCCGGCGAACTGGCTCCAGCGGACATCGACGAGAAAACTTTTGCCGATCACCTCTACACCGCCGGCACCCCGGACCCCGATCTGCTGATCCGCACGAGCGGCGAAATGCGAGTGAGCAACTTTTTGCTGTGGCAAATCTCCTACGCGGAGCTGGTCGTCACCGAGCGGCTTTG
>JABGZB010000457.1 GCA_018674955.1 Verrucomicrobiota bacterium
ATCGACTGGTCGCAACCGGCAACACAGCTTTGGAACCGGGCGCGCGCCTTCACCCCTTGGCCCGGCGTGTTCACCCGTCTCGACGGCAAACTGCTAAAGCTGCTCGAGGTCGAGCCCGCCAACGCCGATTGCCTGGAGCCGGGCCGCGTTGGTCAAGCGGACGCCGCCGGCATCATCGTCGGCTGCGGCAACGGAGCGCTCCGCATCACGCAGCTCCAAAAAGAAGGAGCCAAGCGCTTGGCCGCCGCCGAGTTCCTCGCTGGCACCCCGCTGCCGCCAGGCACTCAACTGGGCTGAAAAAAAGCCGCTTGGCCAAGCGCGGCTTTTAGCGGAACATTCCCGGCGTGGCTACAGTTGCCGAAACAACCCTGCCGGACGCCAATGGGCGCTTTGGCGAATACGGCGGGCGCTACGTCCCCGAGACGCTCATGCACCCGCTGCAGGAGCTCGAGGACGAATATTTCCGCGCGCAAAACGATCCCGAATTCCAGAACGAGCTGCGATATTATCTACGCGAATTCTGCGGGCGCCCCACGCCGCTTTACCACGCTGAGCGACTCACCCGCGAGCTCGGCGGCGCAAAAATCTACCTCAAGCGCGAAGACCTGCTGCACACCGGCGCACACAAGATCAACAACGCCATGGGACAAATCCTACTGGCCAAACGCATGGGCAAAACGCGCATCATCGCCGAGACCGGCGCAGGGCAGCACGGCGTCGCCACCGCCACAGTCGCCGCGATGTTCGGGCTGGAGTGCGTCATTTACATGGGCTCGGTCGATTGCAAGCGGCAAGAGCTGAACGTGTTCCGCATGCGCATGCTCGGCGCAGAAGTCGTCTCAGTCGAAGCCGGCCAAAAGACGCTCAAGGAAGCCGTCAACGAGGCCATGCGCGACTGGGTGACGAACATCCGGGCAACACACTACATCCTCGGCACCGCCTACGGCGCGCATCCGTACCCGGTGATGGTGCGCAACTTCCAGCGCGTGATCGGCGACGAGGCGCGCCGCCAGATTCTCGAGCAGGAGGAACGTCTGCCGGATCACCTCATCGCCTGCGTCGGCGGCGGCTCGAACGCGATCGGTTTGTTTTACCCGTTCCTCGACGACAAGTCGGTGGCGATGACCGGCGTCGAGGCCGGCGGCGAAGGCATCATCGAAGGCAGACACGCCGCACGATTTCAGGGCGGCGGACTTGGCGTGCTACAGGGCACGCGCTCGTTTGTCTTGCAGGACGAGGATGGGCAAATCCAGCTCACCCACAGCGTCTCCGCCGGTCTCGATTACGCCGCCGTCGGCCCGGAACACGCCTGGCTGCGGGACATCGACCGCGCCGAGTACACCTACGCGACCGACACCGAGGCGCTGGCGGCATTCCAGAAACTGGCCAAGCTCGAGGGCATCATCCCCGCGCTCGAGTCGAGCCACGCCATCGCCGAGGTCATCAAGGCCGCGCCGAAGATAAGCGCCGACAAAATCATCATCGTGAACCTCTCCGGCCGGGGCGACAAGGATGTCGCACAAGTCGCCGAGATGGGCATCCTCTGACGCGCTTGCAAGCGCCTGGCTTACCCACGATGAACGAGGCGGAGGAAATGCGAGTGGACAAATGGTTGTTCACCGTGCGCCTGTTCAAGACGCGCAGCGAAGCGGCGGAAGCCTGCCGCAGCGGCAAGGTTCGCCTCAACGACTCCCCCGCCAAGGCCGCCAAGCCGGTTCGTGTGGGCGACACGGTCAGCGTCCGCCAAAGCCCGATCACGCGCACGCTCAAGGTCGTTGGCCTCACCGGGCGGCGCGTCGGTGCCAAGCTCGTGGCCGACTTCGCCGAGGACAAAACGCCCCCAGCGGATTTTGAAAAACTGCGTCTGGCCAAGCTCCAGCGCAGCGACCCGACTCACAAAAAACCGGGCCGCCCGTCCAAGCGCGACCGGCGCCTCATCCACCGCTTCACCGACCCCGGCCCTGCATAAATGAGCGCGAACAAAAACAGTGTTGTCGGCGGGTTTTTGAGGGCCGCTTTGTTTGTGCTGGGCCTTGGCGCGGTGCTGCTCGTGGATACGCTCACCGGTGACTCGCTGACGAACCGGCTTGGCATCGAACCGCGCTCGCTCGGTGGTCTAGACGGGATGTTGTTCGCGCCGTTTCTGCACGGCGACTTTGGCCATTACATATCGAACGCCATGCCGATGATCGTGCTGCTCGGGCTGCTGTTCGCCAACAGTAATTACAAACCCTGGCGCTCTCTCGGTATCGTCTGGCTGCTTGGCGGCCTAGGCACATGGGTGATCGGCCGGCCCGACTCCAATCACATCGGCGCGAGCATCGTCATTTTCGGGCTGGTGACGTTTCTGGTCTTCGCATCGGTGTTTTTGCGAAGTTGGCGCTCGGCCATAATCAGCACGGTGGTTCTGTTTTTGTACGGGGGACTTTTCATGGGAATCCTCCCGCCGCTACTCAACAGCAGCATGGGGGAAAATATTTCATGGGAGGGACACCTCTCCGGTGCCGTCGCCGGACTCATCGCCGCCTGGTGGGTGCGGAAAAAGCGATAGGAGTTTCAAGTTTTAAGCCTGCTCAGCGTACTGCTTGAAACTTCAACCTTGAAACTTACTCGTACTGCTTGAGCACCTCGAAGCGTTGGCTGCCTTCGCTGGTGAGGTGCACGATGACGCCTTTCTTCAAATCCTCGCCCTCGAGCGCGGCCTTGAATGATGCGACCGAGTCCACCGAGGCGCTGTTGATGCGCGTCACGATGTCGCCGGGCGAGATGCCCTTCTCGGCGGCGACGCTGTCGTTTTCGATCGCGGTGACAATCACGCGCTTTTCGCCCTCAACCTCGAAGCGCTTGGCCAAGTCGGCGTTGATGTTTTGAACGGTCATGCCCAGCAGCTTGGCCTTGGTGTCGGCTTCCGGCTTGCGCTCGGATCGGCGCATGCGACTCACGGCGGTGAACTCCTCGGGAAACGCGCCGGTCTCGACCTCGATTTCCCGGGCCTTGCCGTTACGCATCAGGCCAAGCGTCACAGAGTCGCCGGCTTTCTTGAGTCGAAGTTCGCGTTTGAGCTCATCAGCAGATTTCACGCTGTTGCCATCGACTTCGGTGATGACGTCGGCCAACTCAAGCTCGGAGTTTTCCGCCGGACCGCCGGGGACGAATTGCCGAACCACCACGCCGTCCTCGACGCCGACGGCCAAGTCGCGGTAGTCGGCGTCCTCACGCAGCGTGGTGATGCTCACGCCGAGCCAGGCGCGGGTTACTTTACCGTCCTCGATCAGCATATCGGCAACGCGCTTGGCCAAATTCACCGGAACGGCAAACCCGATACCGGTATTCATGCCGCGTATGAGAGTGTTGATCCCGATTACCTCGCCGTAAATATTGACCAACGGTCCGCCGCTGTTGCCGGGGTTGATGCTGGCATCAGTCTGGATGAAATCCTGGTCGAACATCATCTGGTCCGAGAACACACGCCGACCCTTGGCGCTCACGTGGCCGACGGTGACACTGTAATCCAGCTCGTACGGCGATCCAACCGCTATGGCGAACTCGCCGACCTTGGTCTTGTCCGAGTCACCCATCTTCGCGGCAGTCAACCCGGTGGCATCAATCTTCACCACTGCGATGTCCGACTCGCGATCGACCCCGAGCACCTCGCCATCGTACTCCTTGCCCCCCCTAAAAACGATCTGCACCTTTTCGGCGTTCTCGACAACGTGGCGGTTGGTGAGAATGACCCCGTCCTCGCGATAGACCAGTCCCGAACCCTGCCCGTCGAAGACCGGCCCCCGAGGGCGTGAACGGCGCGGCGGCGTCTGTGGCTCCTCACGTTGCTGCTCCTGTTGGCGCTCGAAAAACTTGCGATACTCCTCCGGCAATTGGTCGAAAAACGGGCTGTTGTCGAACGGGTTGCCAACTCTCCCGCCTGCCCGCGGCTTGCTCGCCACGCGCACCACGACAACGGACTTGGAAACGCTCTCGGCCACCTCGACAAACGCTTGATTGAGCTGCTGAGCCAGCTTGAGAGCTTCCGACGGCTCGACCGCCCGAACCGGTGTATCGGCCACCATGCCGCCCAGCAAGCCGGCACTGAGAATCGTCACTGCTATTTTATTTTTCATGTTTCCTGTTGGTTAACTGCAATCGCAATCGTTACGACTAACATCGTCAGACTTCGATTAAAATCAAACAAAAACGTTCAATAAAAGTCGTAAACATTTAAGACGCGGATTTCTCGGATGACCAAGGATTAGAACAACTCAGAGATGGAGATTTATTCTGAACCACAAAAGACACGAACAAAAAAACAGGACAGGGATGAACACAGATTGTCAGAATAAATAATAATCTTTGCCCCTCCTTTAACGCGCTCACGGCTCACCGCTTACTTTTTCGAGTCCATTTGCGGTTTGTGTCTGGATTCGCTCGACACCCACCCCGGTTTGTGGGTTACTTTGCTGAGTTTTGGCCCGGCCCGCGCCGGGCTTTTTCCAGATGGACAAGGATTTGTTAGCCAAAGCCAAGTCGCTCGGGTTCTCCGACCGGCAGATTGCCCACCTCACCCAGCGCACCGAGTGCGAAGTGCGGGCCGAGCGACATGCGCTTGGCCTCGTGCCCGGATTCCGGCTGGTGGACACCTGCGCAGCGGAGTTCGAGGCGTACACGCCGTACTACTACTCGTCCTACGACCAAGGCGATGACGAGGTGCGGCCAAGCGACACGAAAAAGGTGATGATCCTCGGCGGCGGGCCGAACCGGATCGGCCAGGGCATCGAGTTCGACTACTGCTGCGTGCACGCCGCCTTCGCGTTAAAGGAGGAGGGCCTCGAGTCGCTCATGGTCAACTCCAACCCGGAAACAGTCTCCACCGACTACGATACGAGTGACAAACTTTTCTTCGAGCCTCTGACGCTCGAGGACGTACTGCACATTTATAATCGGGAAAAATGCTGGGGTGCGATCGCGCAGTTCGGCGGGCAGACCCCGCTCAATCTCGCACTCGACCTGCAGGCCAACGGCGTGAACATCCTCGGTACCTCGCCGCAGAGCATCGAGCGCGCCGAAGATCGCAAGATGTTCGCCGACATGCTGCACGCGCTCGACATCCCACAGCCGCCCAACGGCCTGGCCACCAACGAAGCCGAGGCGCTCGAGGCGTCGGCCAAGCTGAGCTACCCGGTTCTCGTTCGCCCCTCGTTCGTTCTTGGCGGCCGCGCGATGCAGATCGTCTACTCGGACGACGAGCTGCGCCGGTACATGCGCACCGCCGTCGAGGCCTCGCCGGAGCGGCCGGTGCTGGTGGACAAATTTCTCGAGGACGCCATCGAGGTGGACGTCGATTGCATCGCCGACATCGGCCTTTACGACGATCCCGCCGACGCCACCGTGGTCATCGGAGGGATGCTCGAGCACGTGGAGTTCGCTGGCGTGCATTCCGGCGATGCCGCGATGGTGCTCCCGCCGCACACGCTCTCGGACGAGCTAATAGACACCATGCGCCGCTACTCCGACGCCATGGCCCGCGAGCTGAAAGTGACCGGCCTGATGAACGTGCAGTACGCCATCAAGGACGGCATCGTGTACGTGCTCGAGGTCAACCCTCGCGCCTCGCGCACCGTGCCGTTCGTCAGCAAGGCGATCGGCCGGCCGCTGGCCAAGCTGGCGGCCAAGGTAATGACCGGCAAGACGCTCAAGGAGCTTGGCTTCACCGAGGAGCTCACGCCGGACTACTGGGCGGTGAAAGAGTCGGTCTTCCCGTTCAACCGTTTTCACGGGCAAGATATCTTGCTGTCCCCCGAGATGAAATCGACCGGCGAAGTGATGGGCATCGACAACGACCTCGGCACCGCCTACGCCAAGTCACAGATGGCCGCAGGTGGCTCGCTGCCGCTCGAGGGGCGGGTGTTCATCAGCGTCAGCGACGCCCACAAGGCGGAAGTCGCCGCCTTGGCCAAGTGCTTCGCCGACCTTGGCTTCAAGCTCAGCTCCACCACCGGCACCGCCGCCATACTCACCGAGGCTGGTCTCGAGGTGGAGAGCGTTCCCAAGCTGGCCGAGGGTCGCCCCAACACGCTGGATTTGCTGAAAAACAACGAAATCCAACTCGTCATCAACACCCCCTCCGGCCAAGCGCCGCGTGCGGACGAAATCAAAATCCGTACCACCGCCATCTACACCAACACCCCAATCATGACCACAATAGGCAGCGCCAAGGCTGCCGCCGAAGGCATCGCCGCACTGAAGCAAAACGGCTACGGCGTCAAGACACTGCAAGAATTTCTATAGGGCACCCAAGCGCTTGGCCAAGCGCTGTTACTGGTAGATGGCCCAGGGCTGGGCGAAGCCGACGAAGCCGTCGGTTGGCGGGTCGAACTTCTCGTATGTGTCGCCGTAGTGGGTGAGGTGCATCTTCGAGCGCAAGCCGGCGTCGAGTGTTTTCAACTGATCGTAGGTGGCGTGAACCACGCCGGGTTCGTACAACTGACAATCGTGAAAGAGGGTGTCGACGTTGCCCATTGGCAGTTGCTCGAAGAGGAGCGGATCGAACCGTGTGTCGGCCGTGAACAATACGCGGCCGTCGATCAGCAAGCCGGTGGACCAGAATTTCGAGCCAGAGTTGTCGCCCTCGGTCGGAATGTGCACGGTGCGGAAGATTGTCAGGCCGATGCCCTCAATCTCCACTTCGTAAATCTCGCGCGGCGATTTCGCGATCTGGCTGGGAAAGATGAAATCGGCCAAGTCCTCAAACTGGAACGTGCCGTTCTCGCGATGCTCACAACCGCCGCGAAGGGTGCGTTCCCAAAGGATGTCCTTGTACGGCTCAGCGAGAATGAGACGAGGAGTTTTATTGAGGACGTAATGGCTGAACAGCAGAAGTTCCTCCAAGCCGCCGATGTGGTCGGCATGGCTGTGGGTGATGTGGTAGTAGTCAAAATCGCAGACATGGATGCCGCGGGAGGAGAGCACGCGCGGGATGTTTGTGCCGACATCCACCAAAAGAGTCACGCCGTTTTTGGCGATGACAAGGCTGGTTGGGTCGTGTTTCCGGGAGAACGCGGAGCCGACCCCGGGGAAACATAGCGCCAAGCCAGACTGGCTGGCCTCGCGTATGCACTGCATTCCGTCTGTCGAGCCGGCGGCAATTGTCTGGGTAACCTTCATTCCACGTGTTCTGCGAAGTTTTGCTGGGGAAATAGGTATCCTTTTCACCAGTCAATTTGCAACAAAAAAGGTAAGGAAGGTGTTTTGGAATAAACCGGAGTCGCCGTTCCTCATATTCTATATTGGGGGTTGACGCCGTGAAAACCGAAGAGTAGCGTCCAACTCAACGCCAATAGTCTCGGCAAAAAACAATAAGCACTATGAAATCAAAATCAATGAAATGGCTCGGAACCCTATTGGGTTGCCTGAGTTTAGTCACCTTGGTCAGTGTTATCGCCGGCCCAGTCAACGAAAAATGCCCGCTCAGCGGTAACGCTGTAAAAAAGGACGCCACCTATTCGGTAGGGTTCTGCTGCGGCAACTGTCAGAGCAAGTTCACCAAAAATCCGGGTGCCTCCATTCCCAAAGTCAAGGCCGCTCCGATAAACGACGCGTGCCCATTCAGCGGCGATCCCATCAAGGCCACGGCCAACTACAAGGGCGACCTCGTCGGCTTCTGCTGCAATAACTGCAAAGGTAAGTTCGAGAAGGACGCCGACAACCTCATCAAGAAGGTGAAAGTCGCCCGAAAGACGGTGAACGACAAGTGCCCGCTGAGTGGCAAAGCTATTAATCCAAAGAAAACCTACACTGTGGCCTTCTGCTGCAATAACTGCGCCGGCAAATTCAAGAAAGACCCAGCGAAGCATATCGCTAAAGTCAAGTAAGCCACATCCGACAACCATTTAAATAACCGCCCCGGAAACGGGGCGGTTTTTTTTGGTTAGACAAGGTCTTTCAGCGTGTGATGCCCCGATCTCCAGCCTCGACAAAAGCAATAAAGTGCTCCACCTCGGGCAAAGCTTGAACCTCCGCACGAATGGCTTCTACTGCGTTGGCGGCGGTGAGGCCTTTGCGAAACAGAAAACGATGCGCCCGTCGCAGAGCCTCCTGTGACTCTACTGTTACGCCGTTGCGCTCCAACCCCACCTTGTTCACGGCGCGGGTTCGTGCCGGGTTGCCATCCACCATCATGAACGGCGCCACGTCGCTCACTACTTTTGTGCAGCCGCCGATGATCGACATTTTACCCAGACGACAGAACTGGTGCACCGCCGACAAGCCGCCGATGATTGCGTGATTCTCGACAATCACGTGGCCAGCCAGCGTGCCGTTGTTGGACAAAATCACGTGGTCGCCCAGCAGTACGTTGTGGGCAACGTGGCTGTAAGCCATAATGTGATTGTCCGAACCCACCACCGTCGCCTCGCCGTCGCCGGTGGCGCTGTGTACGGTGGCGTTTTCGCGGAAGGTGTTGCGGTTGCCGATCCGCGTCCATGTCGTGCCGCCCTTCCATTTCAAGTCCTGAGTCTTGAGACCGATGGAGGCGAACGGAAAAAACTCGTTGCCGTTGCCGATCTCGGCGTGGCCGTCGATGACGACATGCGAATGCAGCCGGTTTCCCTCGCCAAGCGTGACGTGCCGGCCGATGACGCAGTACGGGCCAACAACACAGTCGCCGCCGAGAGTGGCCCCGGGATGAATGACTGCGGTGGGATGAATCTCAGACATGACGTGCGCCTGGTCGGTTATGAATTACCCGCGAGGGTGAAGGTGATCTCGGCTTCGCTGACTACCTCGCCGCGTACCGTGCAAACCCCCTTGGCCTTGGCGACCTTGCCACGGGCCCTGAGCAGCTCGATATCGATCTGCAGCACATCCCCCGGCTTAACCGGTTTGCGCCACTTAACTTTTTCAGCCGCCATGAAATAGGCGATCTTGCCTGCGTTGTCGGCCTGCTTGAGCGTGAGGATGCCGGCCACCTGTGCCATCGCCTCGAGTTGCAGCACGCCGGGCATGATCGGGTGTCCGGGGAAATGCCCCTGGAAATAAGGCTCATTGATCGTGACATTTTTCTCCGCGGTAATCTGGTTGCCGTCGATCCTCGTCACCCTGTCCACCATCAGGAATGGATAGCGGTGAGGCAGGATCTGCATGATCTGCTCAGAGTCCAGCGGGGCTGTTGTTTCTTCGCTCACTTGGGGTTGCTTGGGTTGGGTAAGTTGCTTCATCGGTTTGTCGCCCGGCGGGGAAAAACTTTGCGCGGCCACCAGCGGGCGGCGTGCCTGTTGCAGGATGCGCCTGGCCAAGCCGCAGTTGGCGGCGTGCCCCGGCTTGACCGCGACGATGTGCGCGCGCAACGGCGCACCGACGAGGCTCAAGTCGCCGATGATGTCCAGTATCTTGTGCCGCACGAACTCCTCGCGGTAGCGCATCGGCTCGGCCGTCAGCACGGCGTCGTCGCGGATGACGATTGCGTTCTCGAGGCTGCCGCCGCGGATGAGGCCGTTCTTGATGAGGTACTCGATCTCCTCGTAAAAACAAAACGTCCGCGCCTGGGCGATCTCGCTCTCCCAGGTCTCGGGCGTCAGCTCGACGCTGAAAAACTGGGTGAACCGTCCGCCCTTGTCGGAGCTGGTGCACGTGATCTTGAAGCCGTCGTACGGGAAGGCGGATATCACCGTGCCGTTGTGCGTGTACTCGATCGGCTCGGTGACTTGCACCGGCTCGACGCGTTCCGCCTGTGGCTCGATGCCGGCATCGCGAATCATCTTGCAGAACTGCCGCGCGCTGCCGTCGGCCACGGGTGGTTCGCTCGAGTCAATCTCGACGACGGCGTTAGTTACCCCAAAACCGTACAGGGCCGCCAACACATGCTCCACCGTCTGCACCTTGGCGTTGCCCTTGGAGAGCGTGGTCGAGCGGTCGGTCTCGGCGACGTTCCCGACCTGCGCCGGGATCTCCGCGCGGCTGTCGAGATCCACTCGGCGAAAGATGACGCCGGAATTCGGCGGAGCGGGCAACAGGGTCATCGAGACCTTGTTTCCGCTGTGCAGGCCGATGCCGGAAAAGCTCGCCGGCTTGGCCAGTGTTTGCTGTTGCAACACGGCGCGCATTTAACAGGCGAGCGCGGACGATGGCAAGGTCAACGCCCGGTTCAGGCTCGAATCGTGGCGCTGAGATCGCCACGCAGACGCTCGATCACCTTCCCGTGCACGGCATCAACCTGCTTGTCTTTCAGCGTGCCCTCGGCGGAACGGTAGTGAAAAGCGTACGCCACGCTCTTTTGCCCGGCTTCGACGCCTTCGCCGCGATAGACGTCGAACAGTTCGACCGACTCGAGGTTTTTCGCCTTGGCCTTGCGGACGCTTTGCAACACGGCGTCGTGCGTCGTGTCGTCGGCCACTAGCATCGCGATGTCGCGCCGCGTGCCGGGGAACGCCGGCAGCGCCTTGAAGCTGCGCTTGGTCGTGCGGCGTTGCAGCGCTTGGCCAAGGTCGAACTCCGCGAAGAAAACTGGATGCTTCAAATCGTGCCGCCGAGCAAGCAGCGGCGAAAATTGGCCAAGCGTCCCGACCGGCTTGTTGCCGAGTTTCACACTGCCCGACTCAACAAAAAACTCGCCCGCTTCGTCATGCCGCTCGTAGCTCACGCCGCGCATACCGAACTGATCGGCGAACTCCTCGATGATCCCCTTGATGTCAGCGAACTCGTTCATCGCCTCGCGCTCTGCGCCTTCGTAAAACGGCGAGAACCGCCGACCCGTCAGCGCGATGGCCAAGCTCCAGCTTTCCGCCGGTTGGCCGTCGTCGTCGCGGAACACGCGCCCGATCTCGAACAGCGCCGCGTCGGCGGTGTCGTGGTTTGCGTTATGCTGCAGCACGTTGCCCAAGCCGGGCAACAGGCTCGTCCGCAGCTTGTCCTGCTCGCTGCTCAACGGGTATTCGAGCGCCAGTGGGGTGATGCCGAGCAGCGCCGCCGCCTCGCCGGAAACCAGCGTCTGCGTCTGCGTCTCGTAAAGGCCAAGCCCGGTCAGGATCGTGCGAATCTGCGCGAACGCATCGTGCGTAGCGTCGAACGGATCGCTGCCGACACAACCGCGCGGCGGCGTGGACGGCACTTTGTCGACGCCGTAAATGCGAACGACCTCCTCGATCAAATCGACTTCGCGTTTGAGATCGACTCGCGCAGTGGGAATCCGAAATGTCGCCGCCGTGTCGCCGTCGCGGGACACGGCCTCGAGACCAAGCCCGGTGAGCGAGGCCACCTGTTCGTCTGGCGAAACCGCGATGCCAAGCAGCGCGTCGGTCCGGGCAAAGCGCAGCGAAATCTCCCCCGGCTCGGCGGCGCTCGGATAGGCATCGACACAGCCCTTGGCCAAGCGGCCGCCGGCGGTCTCGATGATGAGTTGCGCGGCGCGTTGGCTGACCCAGTCGCAGCAGTTCGGGTCGCAACCGCGCTCGAAACGGTATGACGCATCGGTGCTGATGCCCAGGCGCTTGGCCGTCGCACGTATGTTTTGCGGCTGAAAATAGGCGCACTCGATCAGCACATCCTCGGTGCCGGCGGTGATCTCGCTGTTGAGCCCGCCCATGATGCCAGCGAGAGCGATGCCCTTGGTTTCGTCGGCGATCAACAGCGCGCCGCTCGTCAGCTCGTGTTCCTTCTCGTCGAGCGTCGTGAATTTTTCGCCGTCGGCGGCATCGCGCACGACGATCACCGGCTTGGCCGCGCTGTCCGCCGTTGCGAGCAAGTGGTAGTCGAACGCGTGCAGCGGCTGGCCGGTCTCAAGCATCACGTAATTGGTCACATCGACGACGTTGTTGATGCTGCGGATGCCGACCCGTTCGAGCGTGTCGCGCATCCAACCCGGGCTGGGGCCAACCGTCACACCGCGAACGACACGCGCGTTGTAGCGCGGGCCGTGCTTGGGATTGTCGAGCTGCACATCGACCAGCGCCGAGGCCTCTTCGTCGCCCGCCGGCAAGTCGGGAATCTCCGGCAGTCGAAGCGGGTTGCCGGTGATCGCGCTGACCTCGCGGGCGATGCCGATGAGGCTGTTCCAGTCCGGTCGGTTCGGCGTCACTTCCAAATCGTAAACAACATCGTCGCCGCTGCGGCCAAGGTGCTCGGCGAACGACTGGCCGACCTGCGCGTCCTCCGGCAGGAGCATCAACCCGTCTGCGTCGTCGGCGAGGCCAAGTTCCTTCGACGAACACATCATGCCGCATGACTCGACGCCGCGGATTTTGCCGACCTTGATCTTGAACGGCTTCGCGCCGGGTTCGCTGGGCATCACACAGCCGGGGATCGCCAACGGCACCCTGCTGCCGACCTCGAAATTCGTCGCACCGCAGACGATCTGCCGCTCGCCCGAGCCGTCGTTCACCTTGCAGAACGAGAGCCGGTCGGCGTCCGGGTGCGGCTCCTTGGAGAGCACCTCGGCGACCACGATGCCGTCAAAACCGCCGGACACTTTCTCGATGCTCTCGACCTCGAGGCCGATCATCGTCAGCCTCTCGGCGAGTTCGTCGGGCGACCAGTCAAAGTCAACGTACCGCTTCAGCCAGTTGTAAGTAATTTTCATTTCCGAAGGAAAACCGGCGAAAACCGGGACGCCACACGGTAAGCAACTCGCGCCAAAATGCGATTGAATTTTTGACGGGAAGCCGCATCACAAATCCTTTGCCATCGTTGGGAGATCGTGAAAAACTTCTCCCCTTTATGAATTTGAGACAACTGAACTTTCGTGGTTTGAGGTCTATTGCCGCGATTTTCGCCGTCGGCTTGGCCATGACGGCGTTTGCCGAGGAGCCGGTAGGTGACGGCGAAAAGAAGGTGCTCGAGGGACATTCGTACCACGGCGAAGCCTTCAACGAGGGGCCGCGCCAAAGCGCCTATCTTATGAAGGGCATGGGGCGCGTGCGCTTCCCTGTCACGACTTCCGTGCAGGAGGCGCAGTTGTTTTTCGCCCAGGGCGTCGCCCAGTTGCACGGATTTTGGCACTTCGAAGCCGAGCGTAGTTTCCGGCAGGCGGCGCTGCTCGATCCCGACTGCGCGATGGCCTACTGGGGCATGACCGTCGCCAACCGAGGCAACGCCGAGCGCGCCAAGGGCTTCATCGCCGAGGCCAAAAAACGCCGGGCCAAGGCCGGCAAACGTGAGCAACTCTGGATCGATAGCGAAGTCAACTACTGGGCCGACACCAAAAAGGCCAAAAAGGATCGCCGCCGCAAAATGATCCGCGACCTCGAGTCGATCATCTTCGAGTATCCGGACGACATCGAGGCCAAGGCGTTTCTTGCCGTGTGGCTGTGGCAGAGCGCCAGGGATGGGTTGCCCATCCACAGCCACGGCGCCGTCACCGCGCTGATCGAGGACGTGCTCGACGTCGAGCCGATGCACCCGTGCCATCACTTCCGCATCCATCTTTGGGACAATGAAAAAGCAGAGCGCGCCCTCGCCTCCGCCGCCCGTTGCGGGCAGGGCTCGCCCGGCATCGCGCACATGTGGCACATGCCCGGCCACATCTACTCGAAGCTCAAGCGCTACCACGACTCCGCCTGGCAACAGGAGGCGAGCGCCCGCGTCGACCACGCCCACATGATGCGCGACCGCGTGCTGCCGGACCAGATTCACAACTTCGCCCACAACAACGAGTGGCTCACGCGCAATCTTAACCACCTTGGCCGCGCCAACGACGCAGTGTCGCTCGCCCGCAACATGATCGAGCTGCCGCGCCACCCGAAAAACAACACCTTGGCCAAGCCGGGCAAGCCCTCCGAGTACGGCAAGCGCGGCAGCGCCCGATACGGCCGCATGCGCCTGATCGATACCCTGCTGCGCTACGAAATGTGGGACGAGATTATAAGCTCATCGCTGACCGTTTATCTCGAGCCAACCACCATTCCGGAGGAACAAGCCAAGCGCTTGGCCGCCGTCGGCACGGCGCATTACGCGCTTGGCCAAGCGGAGAAAGGCGCCGGAGTGCTAGCCAAGCTCGACGAACTCAAGGAGCGCCTCGAGGACATGAAACTCGAAGCCGAGACCAAGGCCGGGGAGGACGCCCTCGCCGCGGAAAAGAACGACAAGGAAACCAAAAAGGCCAAGGCCGATGCGACGAAGCCGTTTGAGGGCCGCATCAAGACAGTCAACCAGTACCGCGCCGAATTACTCGCCTGCCAAGCCGCCTTGGACGACGACGCCGATGAATTCAAAAAACAAATCGCCAAAGCCGGCAAATTGTCGCGCGAGCACAAGTCGCAGCTTTACCTGAAAGTCGGCAACAAAGAGGAGGCCGAAAAACTCGCCAGCCAATCCGCGCGGACCGGAGGCCAGGTGCAGCCCTTGGCCAACTATGTCGATATCCTCTGGCGCAGCGGGAAGGAAAAGGAAGCCGTCGAGCAGTTCAAAAAACTGCGCAATATTTCCGCGCACATCGACATCGAGCGCGCCGTCTTTCAGCGACTCGCGCCAGTCGCCAAAAAACTCGATCTGCCGAAAGATTGGCGCGTTAAATTCCAGCCGGCCGACGACATCGGCGACAGGCCGTCACTCGACACGCTTGGCCCGTTCCGCTGGAGCCCCTCGCCCGCGACCCAATGGGAACTGACCGATGGCCAGGGCAAACAACATACCCTCGCCGACTACACCGGCAGGCCGGTGATCGTCATCTTCTACCTCGGCAAAGGCTGCGCGCACTGCATCGAGCAACTCGGCACGTTCGCCCCCAAGACCGACCTCTTCCGGCAGGCCGGCATCGATCTCATCGCCATCAGCACCGACGATGTCGACGGCTTGCGTGAGACAGTTCAGCAAGACAAAACCGGCACGCCGTTCCCTTTCCCGCTCGTCTCCGACGCCTCTCTGAAAGTTTTCAAGCAGTACCGCGTCTACGACGATTTCGAGCAGCAACCGCTACACGGCACCTTCCTCATCGACCGACAGGGCCTCGTCCGCTGGCAGGACATCAGCTACGAGCCGTTCACCGAAGCCGAATTCCTCCTGCGGGAATCCAAGCGCCTCCTCGCCCAGGACCCACCCCAAGTCACCCAGCGCTAAACGTCGATGACGTCGTCGTTTTTTGGGCGGTTTGGAGGGGCTTGCGGCCGGGTGCTCATGCCGCCGGGTGTGGGCATTTGAAAATGACCGACCTGCGCGGCGAATTTCTTTTTAACCCGCTCGCGGATGATGGCCCGGAAGCCTGGCACCATGAGGCTGAAACCGATCAAGTCGGTCAGCAGGCCGGGCGTCAGCAACACGATGCCGCCGATCAATACAAGTAGCCCGTCGATCAACTCAGCCGTTGGGACCCGACCGGCGGCCGTCTCGGCCTGTATCCTGGCGAGGATCGAATAGCCTTGGCTTTTCGCGAGATACGCCCCCCAAGCACCGGTGAGAATCACGAGCATGATCGTCGGTAACGGCCCCACACGACTACCGACCAAAGCTAGCAGATAAAGCTCCACCAGTGGGATGGTGATGAACAGGATGATCAATCTTCCAAGCATTTTAGTTTAACCTTGGTCAAGCGCTCGACCCATGCGTTCGCCAACTCGTGCATACGTCTCAAGGCCGTTGACGGTGTTTTCCAGCAGATCGGCGTCGAACTCGATCCGGCCTTTCTCAAATAGCACCGCCACGCTTGAGCCGCCGAAGGCAAAGTATCCTTTCTCGTCGCCCTTAGCCACCGTCTCGCCCGGCGTATAAGTCTGCCGGATGCTGCCGACCATTGTTGCGCCGATATCGACGAACTGCACCTGGCCAAGCGGGGGCGACTCGATCGCCGTCACGACCCGTTTGTTCTCCCAAAAAATCGACGGCCTCGTGACCAGCGCGATGGGGTTTACCGAGTAGAGCCAGCCGTTGATGAAGCGCGGGAGGCCGGGCTTGCCCGCGCACGGGAAATGAAACCGGTGGTAGTCCACCGGGCAAAGCCGCGAGAGAATCATCGAGCCGCCCTCGTAGCGCTTGGCCAAGCCGGCGTCGCCGAGAAATCGCTCGAGGTCAAACGACTGGCCCTTGACGAAAAAATTGGTCTCGGCGGTTATGTCGGCGAACGCGAGGTGCCGTCCGTCCGCCGGGAAGACCACCGAGTCAGCGGCGGGATCAATCGACCGGGCGCCTGGCTTGAGTTTGCGAAAGAAAAACTCGTTGAACGAGTTGTACTCGTCCACCGACTCGGCGAACTCGCCCTCGTCCAGACCGTACTGCTCGATGAACGGCTTGATTTTCAGGCTACTGGACAGCGTATCCATCCTGCTGCCGTACCAAGCGGAGACGATCCACCGGCGAATGAGCAACCACTGAGCGAGTCGGCCAAGCGGATTGCCGTACGCCCAGCGCAGCGGACGCTCGCCGTAAATGGCCTCGGTCTTCAACTCGCCATCACGGCGAACGATGTAGCGAACTTCGCCCTTGGACATCTGCTCCTCAACAGTCATGCGTCGACAGGCTACCCGCCTCCGAGCCGGTTGAAAAGAAGTGAGCCGTGAGCAGTTGGTTTGGCCTGAGGCGGACTACTCGTAAAGCCGATCGAAGCAGATCGACTTTTCCCATAGAGAGCTGTCGACTGTAGTGACTCGGGCGAGCGAATCCGGCGTCAGACCGGCGTCGATCGCCTCGCGCAGTTCCGTGCTGCCGGACAGAATGTCGATCGGCAACTTAACGGTCTCGTATTCGTACGGCGGCTGCCGCCAGGCGAATTGCTCCGGCCAGAGCCTGGCGATACAGCCGATCATCGCGACGGTGAACCGATAGGAGCGCAGCATCGAAGCGTTTGTCGGATGCAGAAACAAACCGCCGCACGACTGTTGCGCGAACTTTTGAAAGGTCGGCTCGAAGCGATAGGGGCGTGCTCGCAGTCCGTCGAACTCGCCAAGCGCATTCAGCAACGCCGCAGGATCGATGTAAGGGGTACCGCACAGCTCAAACGGCGTGGTCGTGCCGCGACCCTCGGACAGCATTGTGCCTTCCAGCAGGACTTGCCCGGGATAGAGCAGCGCCCCTTCGAACCGCGGCAAATTCGGCGATGGCGGAATCCACGGCCGTCCATGCTCGGGCCAGTACGAGCCACGGCGATAGCCTTCCATCGGCACCCAGTGGAGATCGGCACCGATTCCGCATTCGCGATTTAGGTACTTCGCGGCTTCGGCCAAAGTGAGTCCGTGCCGCATCGGCATCGGCACCCGGCCGACGAAGCTGGCGAATTCACGATTCAGCATCGGCCCCTCGATGATGTCGCCGCCGAGCGGATTGGGCCGGTCGAGCACGACGACGGCGATTCCCTTTTCGGCGGCCGCCTCAAGACAAAGGCTCAGCGTCCAGAGGTAGGTGTAAACGCGCGTGCCGACGTCCTGCAGGTCAATGACCAAAACGTCGAGACCGTCGAGCATCGCTTGCGTCGGTTTTCGCACATCGGCATAGAGACTGTGAACGGGAATCTTTCGCAGCGAATCGAGCACATGCGGCGTCTCGATCATGTTGTCCTGCTGCTCGGCCCACAGGCCGTGCTGCGGCCCAAACAACGCGGCCAACTGCCCTGGAAAACTCTCGCCGAGGACTTCATCGGCGGTTCGGAAATTGGCGTCGATCGACGCCTGATTCATCACCAGACCAAATCTGGCGTCGCGCAGAACTTCCGGTGGATTGGCCTCGCAAACTTCAAGTCCGAAACGAAACTCAGTCATAAGTCAGGAACCCGTAGCGTTGTTAAAAAGTTTGTTGTGCATCCAACCGGTGCAAAAAGTCACAGTCGAGCCGACCAACGCAAACCAAGGCCAAGCCAACAACGTGCCGAACTTGATCGCGCTCATGACAGCCAAGCCAACAACCAAGCCGACCAGCGCCGAGTTAGTGCCGACCCTGCCCTTGGCCAAGCCGAGAGCGAAGACGCCGAGGATGATTCCTGTCGTGAAACTCTGAATGGCTAGCACGCTGCCGATCCCCGACGATTCGAGCCATTGTCCCGAGATGCCGACGACGATCTGGGCGATGCCAAAGGCGACTGTCAGCCACTTGGCTAAGCGCAATCGACTGCTGTCGCTGTTGATTGTGAGGATGTCGTTGACCAGCACCGTGGCGCTGGAGTTGAGCGAACTCGACAGGGTGGACATCGCTGCAGAGAACAACGCGCCGAGCACGATGCCAAGCACGCCGACCGGCATCATATCGATAATGAACGTAGCGAAAACCCGGTCAGCCTCACTCTTGAGAAATGGATCAGTCGGCGGGTTCTGGCTGTAGTAGGCGTAGAGTGCAGTACCGATCAACAGGAAGAACGCGAACTGCAGCAGGACCACAAACCCACTCAACCGCAGGGCCAGCGCCGCTTCGCCTTGGCTGCGGGCGCTCAAATAACGCTGCACCATCAACTGATCGACACCGTGAGTACCGACCGCCAGCACGCCGCCACCGACCAATCCAGCCCAGAACAGGTACGTGCCAGTCAGGTCGAAATCAAAATGAAACACCCGCAGTTTGTCACCAGTCAGCTCAGCGCGGGCCAACTCGGTGACGGCGCCCCAGCCACCGTCGATCGAACCGAGCAGGATCCAGAACGCGATCAC
>JABGZB010000458.1 GCA_018674955.1 Verrucomicrobiota bacterium
CTTCAGGGCTGTCCTGCGTACCGTGCAGGACTTCTTCTTGGGTCATAGTGTGGAGCGCGTCTTCAACTGATCGAGATAAACGGAATGGCAAAAGCACAAACCAAAAAAAACGTAGCGAAAAAAACAGCCACAAAAAAGGCACCGGCCAAAAAGGCCAAAACTCCCGCGCAAGCCAAGGCGACTGGCGCGAAGAAAAAAACAGCCGCCAAAAAAACACCAAAGCCACCGGCCAAAAAACCGGCCGGCAAAGTAGTCAAAAAACCAGCGGCCAAAAAGGTATCGCCGAAGAAAACCGCTGCAAAACCGGCCACAAAAAAGAAGGCACCCGCCAAGAAATCGGTAGCCAAGAAATCGGCCAAATCAGCTTCCGCAGCTCCCGAGAAAAAAACAGCCGCAAAACCGGCGGCAAAAAAAACTGCGCCCAAGAAAGCGGCCAGGAAACCCACGCCCAAGGAAACCAAGGCCAAGAAAAAGGTAACCTCGCCGCCCGCTGATAAAAAGAAGAGGGATGCTGGGGGAGTGAACTCGGTGGACTTGCCGCCGCAAGAGCCTGATTTCTCCAAGGACGAGGAATTTAACCTGAAGGAAAAAATCAAGGAACTGGTGCACTTGGCCCAGGACCAGGGTCACCTGACCATTTCCGACGTCAACGAGGCTCTTCCTAAGGACTTGGTGACTCCCGAGAAACTGGATGAGGTTTTCGCCAAGTTGAAGAGCCTCGATGTGGAGATCGTCGAGCAACTGGACTCGGCACCACGCCAAAAGCCGGTTGAGTCGGCGAGCGAGACCGAAAAAAGCCGGTTGGACATTCTCGACGATCCGGTTCGCATGTACCTCAAGCAGATGGGTCAGGTGCCTCTGTTGACCCGTGAGCAAGAGGTGGAAATTTCCAAGCGCATCGAGGCCGCCGAACTTGAGGTCAAGCGCATCCTGTACAGTTTGGGCTTTACCGCCAAGGAGCACATCGCCCTCGCCGAGAAGTTGACGGCCGATCCCCCGAAGGAGCGGTTCGACCGGGTGACCATCGATAAGGTCATTGAGACCCGCGAGAAACACATCAAGGCGCTTCATCGCCTCATCAAAAAGGTGAGGGAGGAAGACACCGATGTGGACAAAAAATATCTGGATTGGCGGCGCGCCGCCAAGGCCAAGGCGAAGAAGGCCTGCGATGCCTATGAGAACCTGAACGGCAAGCTGCAAAAAAACTTCCCGAAGTTCAAATTCAAACAAAAGGTCATCGAGGAAATGGGTCTGGTCGCGGACAACATCCACGACAAGATGCAGCAGAACCTCCGAGCCATCGAGCAGTTGCAGAAGGCTTCAAAGTCGTCCCAAACCGAGATGATGCTCCGGGGCGAGGAAGGAAAGCTCACCGCCCTCGAGGCCTTTGTCCGGAAACCGGCCGAGGACTACCTCACGACCTACGAGGAACTCCAGCACTTCGCTCGTAAGGCGCATCAAGCCAAGAGCGAAATGATCGAGGCCAACTTGCGCCTCGTCATTTCCATCGCAAAGAAATACACCAACCGCGGACTGTCTTTCCTCGATCTAATTCAGGAGGGCAACGTGGGCTTGATGAAGGCGGTCGAGAAATTTGAATATCGCCGTGGCTACAAGTTCTCCACCTACGCCACTTGGTGGATCCGGCAGGCGATCACCCGATCAATCGCCGATCAGGCGCGCACCATCCGCATCCCGGTGCATATGATCGAGACGATAAACAAGCTGATGCGCGTGCAGAAGCAGCTCGTGCAGAAATTTGGCCGCGAATCCACCCCGGAGGAAATCGCCGATGAGATGGAACTGACGGTTGATCGTGTGCGCCAGATCATGAAAATGGCGCAGCAGCCCATCTCGCTGCAGGCACCGGTCGGCGACAGCGATGACACGAGCTTCGGCGACTTCATCGAAGACAAGAGTGCCGAGAACCCGACCGACATGGCGAGCTACGCCTTGCTGAAAGATCGGCTGGGCGACGTGCTGACTTCGCTCACCGAGCGCGAGCGCAAAGTGCTCGAGTTGCGTTTCGGCCTGGCCGATGGCTATTCCCGCACCCTTGAGGAGGTGGGCAAACAGTTCAAGGTTACCCGCGAGCGCATTCGGCAAATCGAGGCCAAGGCCCTCCGCAAGATGCGCCACCCCACGCGTATCCGGCAATTGTCCGGATTTCTTGAGCGCGAGGAGTTCCTTGCCACATAGGCTGAAATTACAAAAAGCCCTTCCCCCGGAAGGGCTTTTTTTGTTTCCCCTTGGCCAAGCGCACGTGGAGAACGCAACCGACATCCCCCAACCCGAAGACCTGTTTGATCTCGTCCAAACGGAGCACGCGAGCCTGTTCGACTCGCTTGGCCAACCGTGGGAAGTGCTCCCCCGGCTCGCCGATTATTTGCGCGATAACCTACACCCACAACAGCTCGGCCAAGCGCACGGTCAAGCGGTGATCGAGGGCGACGTGTTCATCGGCGAAGGCACGGTGGTCGAGCCCGGCGCGCTGATCCGCGGCCCGGTTTGGATCGGGCGCAACTGCCGTATCGGCCACGGCGCAACGCTGCGCGCCAACGTCATCGTCGGCGACGACTGCGTTGTCGGCCACGCCGCCGAATTAAAAAACTCGTTGCTCTTCAACGGCTGCGACGTGCCGCACTTCAACTATGTCGGCGACTCGGTGCTGGGCCACCGCGTCCATCTCGGTGCCGGTGCGATGCTGTCCAACTACCGGCTCATCCGGGGCAACGTCAACGTCCGCCTGGCCTCCGGGTCGATGGATAGTGGCTTGGCCAAGTTCGGCGCATTGATCGGCGACCGAACGGAGATTGGCTGCAACACGGTACTCAACCCCGGCGCGATCATCGGCCGCGACTGCGTGCTGTACCCCAAGGTCAACTTCACCGGCGTGCTGCCGGCCAAGCGCTTGGTCAAAAACAAAACCGAGTTGGCCATCACCGAAAAGAGGGAGGCCGACGAGTGATTGGCAGCCAAGCGATCAAACAGTGAATGGTTCAAAAAACAGCCATGGTTTCACCCTCATCCGGCCTGCGGCCGCCTTCTCCCTGAGGGAGAAGGAATGAGGAGAGGGAAGAAACTGAAAATACAATGACACGCGGCGCACTGATAAATCACCGAAATGATTAGTTTCACCGATGAAGAGCAGGGTGGTGGGTTGGATTTGATCGTCGTGATCGAGAAGTTTTTTTCCGCAAGCGGCCTGCTGTCGGAGTCGAAGAATTTTGAGTTTCGCCCGGAACAACAGCAGATGGCCATCGCCGTGGCCAAGGCGCTGAAAGGCAGCGAGCACCTCATCGTCGAGGCCGGCACAGGCGTCGGCAAAAGCCTGGCCTACCTCGTCCCGGCCATCTTTCACGCTGTCAGTCAAAACAAAAAAGCCGTCATCTCGACACACACGATCAACCTACAGGAGCAGCTCACCGAGAAGGATCTACCGATGC
This sequence comes from Verrucomicrobiota bacterium, assembly GCA_018674955.1. Taxonomy (GTDB): domain Bacteria; phylum Verrucomicrobiota; class Verrucomicrobiia; order Limisphaerales; family UBA1096; genus UBA1096. The sequence goes on from JABGZB010000458.1 coordinate 3,447, forward strand.
TTAAGCAGGTGTTGCCGGTCGAGTTTTCGTTCACAATGCTCAAAGGCCGTGGCAACTACCTTTGCACGCGGCGACTGCAGCGCGCGCGGCAACAGGCGGCGACGCTGTTGACCTCCTCCGAGATGGAGGAACTCAAGCGCATCACCGAGTGGGCGAAGGAGACGACCGACGGCAGCCTTTCGGATTTCGACATCACGCCCGACCCGAAGGTGTGGGATTTGGTCAACTCGGAGCGGGGGCTTTGCTCGACGAAGCTCTGCGGCCATAGCTCCGACATCGCCAAGATGGGCCAGACCTGTTTTTTCCAGCGTGCCCGAAGCCGGGTTCTTTCCGCCGATGTGCTGGTGCTGAATCACTCCCTGTTTTTCAGTTTGCTCGAAGACGACGGCGGTGATGACGATGAACCGAACAAGGACGAGGGCGTGTTGTTCAAAAACGACTTTGTGATTCTCGATGAGGCGCACAACATTGGACCGGTGGCGTCGAGGCATATGGGCTTGAGCGTTTCGAGTGGCCAGGTGCAGTTCAACCTGCAGCGGCTTTGGAATCCAAAAACAGGGAAAGGATTGCTCGGCCTGCTGCGCGAAGGCAAGGCGACCCGGAATGTGGAGGACGCCTCGGCGGCGATGGAGCAATTCTTCGGCGAACTCGAGGTGGCCTGTGACGAACTCAACGAAGAGCAGGCCAAAACGAGGAGATTCGGCGGGAACAAAGTCCGCGCTTGGAAGGAACTGCGGGTGCGCAACGCCGGCCTGATCGACGACACGCTGACACTGCCGCTACAGCGTGTGCGCGAGGCGCTGGTGCAGGTGCGCGACGACACCGACGATGCTGACACCGGGCAGGAGTTGGCGGAGTTCAACCGGCGCGTCGGCGAGCTTCGCGAGGGGGTGAAGCTGTTCCTCTCGCAGGAGTCGGACGACCATGTTTACTGGGTGGAGAAGTCAGGCAAAGCCGGGAGGATCCTGTCGTTGAACGCCGCGCCGGTCGACGTCGCGGTGCATTTGCGTCGGCGTTTGTTCCGCTGCAACTCGCCGGTGGCGCTCACCAGCGCCACGCTCGCCTTGAGCGATTCGACCTCGGCCAAGGCCAAGGGCGGGCTCGACTATTTCGCCACCCAAGTCGGTGCGGAAAAAGTGAACGCGTTGCAGGTTGGTTCGCCGTTCGATTACGAACGGCAGATGAAACTGTTCATCGCCGGCAAGATGCCCGACCCGCGCGAGCCGGAGTACCGCGACGCCTTAGCCAAGCAGCTACGACACTTTATCGAGTTGAGCGAAGGCCGCGCCTTTGTGCTGTTCACCAACTTCAAACTGATGCGCGAGGTGGCGGAGGAGCTCGAGGGCTTCTTCGCCGGTCACGGCTGGGACTGTTTGGTACAGGGCGCCGGTGTGCCGCGCTCGACGATGCTTGAGCGGTTCAAGCGCGACGAGCATTCGGTGTTGTTCGGCACGGACAGCTTTTGGCAGGGCGTCGATGTGCCAGGCGACGCGCTGCAAAATGTCATCATCACGCGGCTGCCGTTTGCCGTGCCGGATCATCCGCTGGTCGAGGCGAAAATCGAGGCGATCGAGGCCCGAAACGGCAATGCGTTCATGGAGTTTTCCCTGCCGGTGGCGGTGCTGAAATTTCGGCAAGGCGTCGGCCGACTCATCCGCACCAAGAGCGACGAGGGCATCGTCGTGGTACTCGACAGCCGAGTAATGAGCAAGCGCTACGGCCAAATCTTCATCGATTCCCTCCCCAATTGCCCAACTGAAATCATGTGATTTTTCCAGATTGGCTAGTTCGGGAATTGAACAGGCCGAAGGCCGGAGGCATCTTAAACCGCGATGAGGGTTTGTTTTCTTGGTTTTATTTTTTTGCTGACATTTGTCGGCGACCTCACCGCGCAGTTTGACGATCCGTTCGCCGGTGGCCAAGCGGGTGTGGCCAAGCCGGCGACTACGGTCAAGTTGCTGTTGTCACACGATGCGGCCAAGCCGGGCACGACGGTGATGGCCGGGCTGGAGTTGACGATGGCCGATGGCTGGCACACGTACTGGATCAACCCCGGCGCGGCCGGCATCCCTACCGCAGTCGAGTGGACGCTGCCCAAGGGCGTGAGCGCCGGGCCGATCCAGTGGCCGGTGCCGGATAAGTTTACCGCGCTTGGCTCGATCGGCTACGGCTATCACGACAAAACAATCCTGCTCGTGCCGCTGGCAATTGCGGCCGACGCCGCGCTTGGCCAAGCGACGATCTCCGGCAAAGTCAGTTGGCTCGAGTGCAAGGAAAGCTGCATCCCGCGCGACCAGCAAGTGAGCGCAATACTGACGATCGCCGGGACGGACACGCCCTCGGCGAATGCAGCCAAGCTCGACGCCGCCAAAACGGAACTGCCAAAAACTGATGCCAACTTGGCCGTCAAGGCGTGGTGGGATGGCGTGGCCAAGGCAGACAAGCGGACGCTGTTGATCGAGTTTGACGCCGGCCAATCGGGCACCGACGCCGACTTTTTCGCGCTGCTGTTCGAGTCGTTTGAAGTCTCGCCGGAGAGCGAAGTGACGGCCTCTGGCACTGCAAAAGTTCGTATCAAAAAAACGGTGATGAAGTTTGAGGGCGCTTGGCCAAGCGAGCTCGCCGGCTTGGCCGTCCGAAACTTGAAAGATCACGGCAAGACGGAAGCGTACAGGGTCAAGTTCCCAATTTTGGCTTCCTCATCGGGTGCGGCCGGAACGACGATGTCTCAAACCTCACCGCCCGCCACCGCCGACAAGTCGCTCTGGCGGATGTTGCTGTACGCGTTCATCGGCGGTCTGATTTTGAACGTCATGCCGTGTGTGCTGCCGGTGATCTCGCTGAAGATTTTGGGGTTCGTGAATCAAAGCAAGGAGTCACCAGCGCGCGTGCGGCTGCTGGGGATGCTTTACGGCGCGGGGGTGGTCGTTTCGTTCTTGGTGCTGGCCGGTGTGGTGATCGGCGTGAAAAGCGCGGGCGAACTGGCAAGCTGGGGTATGCAGATGTCCAACCCGCAGTTCGTCGTTTTGCTGACCGTTCTCATCATGCTGGTGGCGTTGAATCTGTTCGGGCTGTTTGAGGTGACGCTTGGCTCGGTGGGCGCTGCGGCCGGTTCGGTGGCGACGCGGGAGGGTGCTGGTGGCGCTTTTTTCAACGGCGTGCTGGCGACGGTTTTGGCGACGCCCTGCACGGCACCGTTCCTCGCGCCGGCGCTTGGCTTTGCCTTCACGCAAACAGCCGCCGTGATCGTGCTGATGTTTGCTACCGTCGCGATTGGCCTCGCGTTTCCATATGTCGTGCTAAGCTGGAATCCGAAGCTGCTGCGTTTCCTACCCAAGCCGGGGCTGTGGATGGAGAAATTCAAAGTGGCGATGGGCTTCCCGATGTTGGCCACGGCTGTGTGGCTATTCAGCGTGAGCATCGAATATTACGGGGGCCGGGTTTTGTGGTTCGGCATTTTTTTGATTGTGATCGCCATGGCAGTATGGGTGTTCGGCGAGTTTTTTCAGCGTGGAACCGGGCGGCGCGGTTTGGCCCTGGGCATCGCCGGGGCGCTGACGCTTGGCGGGGTGGTGTTCGGGCTTGAGGGGCAGATGCAATGGCGCACCCCGACCGAACCGTTGGCGGCCAAGGCCGGCGTGGTTCAGGATTTCCCCGGCGGAATCCGCTGGCACCGCTGGTCGCCGGAAGCGGTGGCCAAGGCGCGAGAGGCGGGTCAACCTGTGCTGGTGGACTTCACGGCCAAGTGGTGCATCACCTGTATCGCCAACAAAAAAACGAGCATAGATATCGAGTCAGTTCGCGCCGTAATGGCCGATAAAAACTTCAAGGCGTTCCGGGCTGACTACACGCGGCGGCCGGATTACATCACCGAGGAATTGCGCGACCGGGGTAGGGCAGGCGTGCCGCTCGTGCTGGTTTTCCCCGCCGACAAAACCAAGCAACCGGAGATGCTGCCGGAGTTACTCACCGCCGGCACCGTCCTCACCGCACTAAACGGAGCCGTCGACTGAGCCGCTTGGCCAAGCGCTATTCATCCAGGATGCCGAGGTCTTGCAGGAATGGCGTGAGCGAGCGGGGGCGGCCGAGGAATTTCTCGATCGACTCGCTGACGTCGCGCGAGTCGCCCACCTCGTAAATCTCCCGCCGCAGTCGCTGCCCCGCCGTGCTGTCGAAGTAGCGGTCGGGCGCGTTCTCAAAAACCGTGGCCATGTCGGCGGAGATCGAGTCGGCCCAGGCGTAGCCGTAGTAGCCCGCGTCGTAGCCCATGAGGTGACCGAAGTAGCCGACGAACGATGTGTTCTCCTGCGGCTTGAGATAGACCGCCTCGGTGATTTGGTTGGACAGCGCAATCGGGTCGACGATCCGGGCCTCGTCCACCGTCAGTGAGTGCAGGGTTAGGTCAACAAGCCCGTACGAAAGTTGGCCTCGATAGTGCCGGGCGATCGTGGCTTTCTTCGCCTCCTTGAGTTTTGCGATGACGGCTTCCGGGATTTTTTTCGACGAGTCGCGATAGTCGGCGGCGAACGTGTCGAGTACGGTCTTGTCCCAAATCCAATTCTCGAGCATCTGCGACGGTGCCTCGACGAAGTCGCGCGGCACGCTTGTGCCGGCGAAACGGGTGTATTTGGTTTGCGTGAGGATACCGTGCAGCGCGTGGCCAAACTCGTGGAAGAGTGTCTCGACGTTGTCATGCGAGAGCAGCGATGGCTTGTCATTCCCCGGCGTGGGGAAGTTGCAGATCAGCGCGACGGTGGGCCGCTGATAGGCGCCGTCCGGCAGCCGTTTGCCGGAGATCAGCGGGAACATCGCGAAGTGGTTGAACTTGCCGTCGCGCGGGAACATATCGAGGTACAACGCGCCCAGGGGGTTGCCGGTGACCGCGTCGTAAACGAGGTGGAGCGTCACTTGGTCGTTCCATTTATACGGTGCAGTGGAGGCCACGATCTTCAGGCCGAAGATGCGCTCGTACACGCGGAACATCCCGTGCAGCGTCTGTTCGTACGGGAAAAACACGCGAAGCTGCTCGGTGTCCACGGAGTACTTTTCCTTCTTCAGCAGGTTCATGTAGTAGAAGGCATCCCACATTTTGAGGGTGGCGTCGGGGTCGCCGGTCTCGCGACGTTTCAGCGTGTTGAACTGCCCAAGCTCGGACTGCCACTTCGGCTCTAGGCCGCGCTTGAGATTCATCAAAAACTCGCGCGCGGTGGTGCCGTCGCCGGCCATCTTGACTTCGCACTTGTAGTCAGCCCATGTCTTGTAGCCGAGTTTGGCGGCGATGTTGGCGCGGAGTTGCAGGACGGTTTTTAGCAGCGGGATGTTTTTTTCGCGGGCAAGCCGTTTTCGCTCGCCGGAGATGCGTTTGCGTGTGGCTTCCGGTTTGGCGCTGCGCATGACGTTGAGGTAGTGAAACGTCACATTGGCCTGGAGCGTGTACTCGTCGTCGCCGGTCTTGACCTGCTCGAGGAAACTTTCCGGCAACCCCTCGAGTTGCGCTGCGGTGAACTTTAACTCCTTCTTTGCGTTGGTGATGTTCGTGCCGAACTCGGTGGTCGCGGCGGAGAGTTCCTTACGGAGGCGCTCAACCTCGTTGCGCTCCGCCTTCGCCAGGTGCAGGCCGGCCCGGCGATAGTCGCGCAGCGTCTGCTCGAGCAACCGCTTGGCCTCGCCGCTCAGCCTTGGCGATGAGTCGGCGTACGCCTTGACCACGCGGTAAACATCCTCTCGATAGTCCAGGCCGACGGCCCACTCGTCGAACTGCTTGATCGCCTCTGTGGCCTGCGCGCGGTGCTCGGCGTTCTCGCTGGTTTCCTTGAGCATGTACGTGCGGTTGGCCACGAGTGACAGGTCAAACGCCAAGTCGTCGAGCGCGCCGATTGTGTTATCGAAGGTCGCCTCGCTTGGCTTGATCTTGCCAATGGCATCGAGCCGTTCGTCGGCAACTGCGATCGCTGCGTTGACGGCGTCGAGCGAGGCCTGCGGCGTGGTCTCAAACGGTGGCAGCGCGACGCGCGTGCGGTTGCGCTTGGCCAAGCGCTCGAACTCCGCCCAGTCGCCGGAGAACCCGGCCTTGGGGGCGCGGCTTGTTTTTGGGGAGGAGCAGGCGGCGAGAATGCCTGCGGTGACGATCAGTGCTATGCGAAAAAACATGGGCGACAAGCTACCGTTGGCCGGCGGTGCGGCTCAAGCAGATTCACGGAATGATGATGCCAGCCGTCGCCGCTTGGCCAAGCGGCGGGGTGGCGATGCGCCGCGCCTTGATGGCGACGTACGGCGGGATGTATTGACTGCGGTGCCGGAATGTCCCCGGCTCGGCGGCGGGATCGCCGTGCTTCGGCTCGGCGAGATCCTCGATCACGAAGCCGCTGCGGCACAGTCCGCCGACGATCTCCTCCCAGCGATGCACGAACTCGAGCGCGCCTTTTTCCCGATGCTCGAACTCACCGTGCATCGGCGGCACCGGCCCCTTGGCATAATAATTCTCGGTGACGGCGTAGCCGCTGGGGAAGGGGGTCGGCGCGGCCTGGAGATTGGCTGGCTGTTTGTGCTGGCTGAGGTACTGTCCGCCGACGCGCAGCAGGCGGGCGATCTCGTCGTAAACCTTGGCGAGACTCGGCACGTAGCATGTGCTGACCGGCTGGGTGACGAGATCGAACGACGCGTTGGCGAGCATCGGCAAATCGTCCATCGACGCGGCGACGGTTTGCAGCTCGAGGCCGCGCTCGAGGGCGACGCAGCGATCCTGCTCGAGCATCTCCGGGCTGATGTCCACCACGGTGACCTTGGCTCCGGCGGCGGCGTAGAGCGGCGCCTGCAATCCGCCGCCGCCGGCGAGGCAGAGGACGTGTTTGCCGTCGAGCGCGCCGTCGATCCAGCCCCGGCCGTTGATGGCTTTCAGCGGGTCATCGAACTCGTCGTCGCGGGCGGTTCGAGTGTGCAGGAGGCCTTGGCGGGCGCGCTCATCCCACACGCGGCGGTTGTGATCCTGGGTAATTTCCACACCGCCGTTTTAGCCTTGGCCAAGCGCTTGGCCAAGCGCGATCTGCGATTTGCATTTCCCATTGGCTGCGTTTCTGTTACACCCCCCGTCGATGTCTTTCAGTTCACTGGGGCTTTCCGATAACATTCTCAAGGGGATTCGCGCGATGGGTTACGAAGATCCGACGCCGATTCAGCTCCGGGGCATCCCGCTGTTTCTCGAGGGCCGCGACTTGATCGGCAGCGCCCAAACTGGCACCGGCAAGACGGCGGCGTTCGGCCTGCCGATCCTCACGAAGCTCGACAAGCCGCAGAACAACCCGCGCGCATTGATCGTCGAGCCGACTCGCGAACTGGCCTCGCAGGTCGAGACGGCGTTCCGGGATTTTTCACGGTACTCCGATCTGCGAACAACCGTTCTTTACGGCGGCGTGAAGTACGGCAAGCAGAATGATGAGTTGGAACGAGGAACCGACATCATCGTCGCCACGCCCGGGCGATTGCTCGATCACGTCTCCCAGAAAAATTTGACGCTAAAAAACATCGAGTATCTCGTGCTCGACGAGGCCGATCGGATGCTCGACATGGGCTTCATGCCGGATGTCAAAAAAATCATCCAGCATTGCCCGGAGAAAAGGCACACCTCCCTCTTCTCAGCGACCATCCCACCGATTATCGAGACGATCATCCAGTGGGCGATGACCGACCCGGAGACGGTGGAAATCGGGATGCGCCGCTCGGTCGCTGAAACAGTTTCGCACGCGGTTTACCCGGTCGCATTCGACCAGAAAAACGACCTCGTACTCGCGCTGCTCGACAAGGTGGACTACGATTCAGTGATTGTTTTTTGTCGAACCAAGGTGGGCGCCGACAGATTGGGTACCCTGCTGAAACGAAAGAATCACTCCGTGGCAATCCTTCATTCAAACCGAACCCAGGCCGAGAGGGAGCGCTCGCTCAATGGCTTCCGGGACGGTAAGTTTGAGGTGCTAGTCGCTACCGACATCGCCTCGCGCGGACTCGACGTCGCCAACGTCAGCCACGTCGTCAATTTCGATGTGCCACAGCATCCCGAGGATTACGTGCATCGTATCGGCCGGACCGGCCGCGCAGCTGCATCCGGGGACGCCTTCACAATGATGGTGGCCGAGGATCGCCAACACATGGAGGCGATCGAGCGGTTCATCGGCAAGAAAATCAACCGGGAAAAAATGGAGGGCTTCGATTACAAATATACGTCGCTGTTTGACGACGGTAAGCACGCATCGCCGCCACGCTTCCGGGGTGGCTCAGTGGGTCGCGGCTACTCCTTCGGCATGTCTTCCCGCAAAGGCGGCGGTCGCCGAAAACGACGCTAATTCTCGCGGGAGGGACGAGTTCCGCCTCGTCCCAGATTAACGTTGAAATGGGGCAAGGTGGAACTTGCCCTCTCGTGCCCAAGGCGGCACGCGGGCGCTCCCCGCTTGGCTCCCTCTCTCAGCGGGAGAGGGTCGGGGAGAGGTAGAGAGCGTTCCATGATTTTTAAGGCGAGCCAAAACCTGTTCCGCTAAAATTGGTCTTTCTTGAAACTTGAAACTCTGCGTTCACCCTCATCCGGCCTGCGGCCACTTTCTCCCTGAGGGAGAAGGAATCAAACGCCGCCGCTGATAGCTAGCGCTTGGCCTAAATCCAGCCGCGCAGCCGGTAATAAAGCCACCCCAACTGCTCGTGCCCGTACATCGACAAGGTGTGAAAACCGTAATACCAAGGGACGGGATAAAAACTCCAATGCGTTTCCAACGCTGAAGTCCCGACAAAATCCGTCCCGACTGGCACCACCACCAAGCCGACTTTTTCAAACATTGCCACCGAGCGGCGCATATGCCATGCGGACGTCACGAGGATGATCTTTTTCCAGCCCTGCTCCTTGGCTAAGGCGGCGGTGTTCGTCGCTTCGTCCCGCGTGTGCAGGTTCGCGCTCATGTCGAAAATCGGCTGCTCAAACGGCTTCCAAGTC